>DVJH01000182.1 GCA_018710795.1 Candidatus Galligastranaerophilus gallistercoris
TAAAAATTCTAAATTCATAAAAAAATTGTATCATATATGAACTTTTTGTATTGCTGCGTGATAAAATTTGTTTATGTTTGACGAGATTTTTGAAAAATTAAAGAAATCAAAATTCAGAAGCAAATTTAAACTGAATGAAAAAGATAAGGCATATATAAAAGAAAAAGGGCTTGAGACAATAAAATCCCATGCAAAAGATTTTATCGAAAAAAGAATAGCGCCCGAATTTATACCCAATGACGGAAAACAAACCCCGATGCGGGGGCATCCCGTTTTTATCGCACAACATGCAACCGCAGCCTGCTGCAGAAATTGTATTTATAAATGGCATAAATTTAAAAAAGATGTCAAATTAAACGAAACCCAAAAAGACTATCTTGTAAACTTAATAATTGAATGGATTAAAAGGCAGATATAATATGGAATTTAAAACAAATGTAATGAGAATACTCGATAAATTAAAAATAAAATATAACAGCTATTGTTACGAAGGCACAAACGCAATAAGCGGGCTTGATGTCGCAAATGTTTTAAACCAAAACCCTTTATGCGTCTTTAAAACTCTCGTAACTGTTTCAAAATCGGGAAACCATTACGTTTTTATGCTTCCCGTTGAAAAAGAGCTGGATTTAAAAAAGGCGGCATCGGCGGTTGGCGAAAAGTCAATCGGGATGATTAAACAAAAAGATTTATTGCCCTTAACGGGCTATATCCACGGCGGATGTTCCCCCATAGGGATGAAAAAATTTTTTAAAACAACCGTTGACGAATCGGCAAAAGATTTTGACACAATAATCTTTTCTGCGGGAAAAATCGGATATCAGGTCGAACTCGGTCTCGGCGAGCTTTCAAAAGTAATAGAATTTCAATTGGCAGACATAGCTTTTTAGTCCGCTTTATCAAGAAGATTATTTATGTTTTCGCATACATTTTGAAATTCTTTTGATGATATCGCTTTTGAACACCTTCTTAACCTGTTTCCTTTTTCATAACACTCGAAAACATCTTTGATTTCAAGCATCGGGTCAATAATATTTTTTTTAATATTATTTACGATAACAATTCCTAATCCCCAGATAATAAAAATCATAAAAATAATTACCCAAAAACCTGCAGAGCTTAATCTTTCGGCTTCAAGAGCGGCGTTTTTCATCGCAATTCTGTTTATTTTTGATAATTCTATAATGCCTTTAACCGTTTGTTCTTCTTTAAAATTATCGCCTTCAAAAGCCTTTTTATAATTTTGTTCGATTTTATCCAGCGCTTCTTTTTCGCCCTTTTCCGTTATATTGTTTTTGGCAAGCTTTAAGGCATTTTTAAATTCATTTTCATTCTTTTCTATTGCAATCGAAGAGAGCATTTTTTCCGCTATATATAAAGATTGTGTATTGTGGCGGTTAATTTGTTCGATTGACGGAGCCAGCCTTGAAAATCCTCTTATCCCCGCAAACCCGACAAGAGTTGCAAAAATAAGAAGCAAAAGGAATGATAGATATATTGATTTTGAAAATTTCACCGTTTGTTCTCCTCAAGCATTTTTATGATTGCATCTTCGTTGCACACAACAAGCAGCTTGTCTTCTTCAAGCAGTTTTTGGTTGGCAAAAGGTCTTGTTAATGTATCTCCCTTTTTGATTGCCGCAACAATAATGCCGTATTTATTGGGAAGCATAAGTTCCATTAAGGTTTTACCCGTCATAAAAGGCTGGGTATTTATTTCAAGAAGCTGTATATCATCGGAAGTTTCATCGGCGATGACATTTTGAAACATAATTTTATAAGCAAACTTTTTGCCGTATTCTTCATCGGGGTTAATTACAATTTTTGCGCCGACCGCTTTTAAAATTCTTTCATGGATTTTATCCGTTGCTCTTGCAACGATATTTTCGCACCCCAATTGCCTTAACAGAGCTGTTGTTAGAATTGAAGGCTCTCTTGCGCCTATTGCACAGATGATTACATCTCTTTCTTTCGGGCATAATTTTGAAACGGAAATTTCATCCGTTGCATCAAGACATATTGCATCATCAATAAAATTTGAAGCTTCATCCACAAGCTCTTTATTGATGTCTGCCGCTATAACCTCAGCTCCTTTTTTGGATAAAGTTTTTGCAAGCGACATTCCAAATTGTCCCAACCCTATTATTAAAACCTGTATAGACATAAAAATCTCCTTTATGTTAACGATATTTTGGCATCGGGATAAACAAGCTTTGTTTGATAGTTTTTCCCGTTTAAATAACAAATTAATGTTGCAGGCATGGTACGCCCCAGAAACATTCCCGCTATAATAATTATTTTGCCGACCCCGTCAAGTTCGGGTGTAATTCCCATTGAAAGCCCGACTGTTCCGAGTGCGGAGACCGCTTCAAAGATTAATTCTTTTGCACCTATATTTTGTGTTGTAAGAAGCATTAAAATCAATATTATTAAAACTGCGAAATAAACGCTGACGAGCCCTATCGCATTATGCAGAGTTTGGGGCGTTATTCGTCTGTTTCTTATTATGTTTTTTCTGCCTCTCAGGGTATTATAAGCCGTTAAAAACAAAACACCGAGCGTTGTTGTTTTAATGCCGCCTGCCGTTCCTCCGGGGGAGCCGCCCGCTATCATTAAAAATAACATTAAAATATATGTGCCCGCATTAATTTTTGATAAATCAACACTGTTAAACCCTGCAGTTCTTGCGCTTGCGGATTGAAACCATGCGTTGCCGAACTTTTCAAAAAAAGTCATTCCGTCTAAAATGCCTTTTGATTCGGAAATCATAAAAAATAAACTGCCAAATAAAAGAAGAATGATTGTTGCCCACAAAACAATTAATCCGACGGGCGGGAGCTTCTTTTTTTTAAACACGTTATAAATCATAACGGTTAACATCGGAGAAAGCCCCCCTAAAATTATCAAAAACGAAACAGTGTATAATACCGTGGAAAAATCGTAATAATCCGTAAGATTATTTGTGTTTAAGAAAAATCCCGCATTGCAAAATGCCGAAACTGCGGTGTATATGCCAAGACAAACGGCTTCAATCAAATTTTTGCCTTCGGTTAAAAAGCAGACGGCAAGGATAATTGCCCCGATAAATTCTGAAATAAAAGTATATTTAAAAATTAAAATAATCGATTCTTTTATTTCCTCTTTGCTTTCTGCGTCAAATATGTTCTTTGCGGTTTTTTCATGACTTAACGACATTCTTTTTCCGAGCAGTATAAAAACTATTGAAGAAATGCTCATAATGCCGAGCCCGCCCGTTTGAACAAGAACAAGAAGAATAAATTGCCCCATGGGGGTTAATGTTTTTGTTATGTCAAAAACGCTCAATCCCGTTACGCAAACAGCGCTTACGGACATAAAAAGAGAATCAATAAAGTTTATGCCGCCGTTGTTTGAAAACGGTAAAAAAAGCAGTATTGAACCAAAAATGCAGAGAGCAAGGAATGTCAGCGGTAAAATCTTTTCCGGTGATTTAATCAAAAAATCAAATTTGTAGTCTTTAAAACTCTGGATTAAATTCATTTGTTTTAAAAGCGTAAATATATAAAACAGGTCTTTTAAAAGACCTGTTTAATTATATTATAAAAATTGATTTTATTATTTCGGGGTTAAGATATTGTAACAATCGAAACGACCGTTAAAGGCTTATTTTTCACGAATAATTCTAAAGCCTACATTGTCATACGCCATATTCGGGTTTCGTTAATAATTAAAAACGAAGCGGATTGCTCCTGTGAACGGGCAAAATAAAAGAACCTTTTTTAAGGTTCTTTTATTTAAAATTTGGGCCCGGAGAAGGACTCCGCCCGAGGAGATTGATAATCTCCGAGGGAAGGAGGGGAAGAACCCACTGGGTGAGAAGCCCTCCCCCAAATTTTGCAATAAAAAAAGACCTTTTATGAAGAAGGTCTTTTAAAATTTGGGCCCGGAGGGATTCGAACCCACGACCAAGGGATTATGAGTCCCCTGCGCTACCGCTGCGCCACAGGCCCGTGACGACTTTTTGTTTTTATTTAATTTTCAATTTGCACTTGCCTTTGGCTTAGCGGTAGCGCGTGCGCTATCCTTCCCATCCACTTCGAAA
>DVJH01000183.1 GCA_018710795.1 Candidatus Galligastranaerophilus gallistercoris
GATGAAGACGGGTTCAGCAGCGCAAAGATTATGTATGATTATCTGACATCAAAAGGTAAGAACCCGAGAATTCTTTGTTCGGATAAAAAGGAAAATCTCGGATTTGATAAAAATCGATATAATATCGTAACATACGAGAATTTCCCAAGGAATATAAATAAAGCAGACATTGCCCTTTGCCTTGATTTCAGCCAAAAGGAAAGAATCAGGGGAGGGGCAATCGAGTATTTGGAGGGGTTTGATGATGACGATATTTTATGTATGGATCATCATCATTCAAAATATCCGATAACAAATAATTTTATTCTGCTTGAAAAGCCGCTCGAAGGTGCCCCCGATATTAAAAACCCGAAAAATATTTATATTGATTCAAGCGCAAAATCGGCAACAAGCGTTCTTGTCAGATTTTTTCAGAGCATAGGAGAAAAAATGACAAAAAGCCAAAAAATTTCGGCATATTGCGGAATGATTGACGATATGCAAAAAAGCGGTTTTGTTTTTCTTGACAGCAGCAATAAAGTAAAAGTAAATAAAAAGCTTGAAGAAGATAAAAACGCAAAAGAAATATACGATTACCTTGATTTTGAACTGACAGGGGAAGAAAAAGAAAATGTAATTAAACATCTTGACGTTTTTTCAAGCTTAACTCAAGACGAAATTAAATTCAGAAAAAATCTGTATAACAGAATACAATTAAACGGCAACTCAAAAATGGCGTATGTTGTAATTAATCCTGACGATGAAGAATGGTATCGTCTCGGCGGAGATACAAACACCACAAGTGAAATTTTAAGAGATTTCAGAACAAGAACGCTTGCGCATAAAAAAGCGGATGAATTTTTGGACGAAGATAAAATAGAACGCCTAAAAGATGTTGAAATGACGGCCGTATTTTATCCCGATTACAAAACAAAAAGATACAGAATAAGCATTCATTCAAATAAAGATTATGCGGAAAAAATGATTGAATATAACAGAAATCATTATTGCAAAAATCTGACGGCGGGCGGACATAAAAACCGTGCGGGCGGAAGCACGGCGGGTTTGGACAAGAAAAAATGCGGAAATTGGACAGATAATTTTATTAGGGCATCCGAAAAAATAAGTTACCCGTCTTAAGAAAATCACCCGTTGATATAATTTATTTATTTGTATTTTTTTCGGATGTTTAAAATTTTAAAAAAGTTCAAAATCATAATATGGTTAATGAACATTTGAGTGTTGTCGATAAATTATTATTTGCCGTTAATCAAACGGGCGATTTTACTTTTGATGAAGACATCATAAATAAAGCGTTTAAAGGCATAAACCGTGCATTTATGAAAAAGTGGCTCGGCGGAATAATGCCTTCGGAATTATTGACCAAAAATTTAAAAGAATCGATAAATGATATTATCAATTTATCCGAGGGCGGATATTTTTATAAAAAATTTCCCGATAAAATGCATTCTCCGAATTACGGCGATAAATGGGGCAGGCTTGCAAATTATATAGAAATAAATAACAGATACATATCAGAAATGCATAACGAAAGATGTAAAAACGGAATTTTCGGCATGATAAAAATTCTGCCCGCCATTCCGCCTTCAGCTTTCAGCTTTGCAAACTGTATTATTATTTCGCAAATTTTTCCCAATATTTTTGGCGACGGATATAATAAAGGACCTTTTGAAGAAAATTCCATATACGGAATAAAATTAAATGCCGGATACAGTGAAAATATTATTTCTTATGAAATCCAAGATAAAATAAGCCCCGAAGAACAATTAAGGGCATTTAACGAACTGTGCTGGTTTAGGGGAATTAAAACGGGTTTTAGAATGGTAATATCCGCAGATCAGATAAAAATTGCAAGACAAAATGAAAAAGATGAAAATTTTGACTGGAAAAACCCTTATCATCAGGAAATTTTTATAAACGAATGCGTCAAACTCGCCAATTTGGGGTTTGAGGCAATGTTTATTGATTCCGCCAAACATATAGGAGGATATGATATGGGAAATTATACCGGTGTCGGGGCGCTTCCCGAGTATTCACAAATGCAATATATATTATATGAAATCAGAAAAAGGAGCAATATGGGGGGTTTGAGTTTTGTCGGCGAAAAAAGCAGCGATGATTTTTCAAGATATAAAAATATGGGGCTCACCGCAGGAACGGATTTTATAACGGGCGATGATTTTTATAAAGTGAGAGAATTGTCCGAAAAGATTAAATATTCAAGAGAATACGCCCCCGGCGTTGAAATCGAAAACGACAATTATGAAGGCGGAATAAGCTATGAACAAAGATTAAACAGAGTAAACAGCGCTCTTTTCGGATATTATCTTGCATCCGATAAATTGCCTTCCTTTATGCAGACAAACGATATTTTTCCTTTAAGATACGACACAAATACGCACCATATAATGATGACAAACCCTTCTTATTCAACGGACGGAACACCCGAAAGCCATTATTATAATGCCTTTGCACATCAGGACGGAAAAAACTACAACAAAAAACTGGGCGAATTGTTTGCCCATGCACTTCAGTTTTAATTTTATCCCTTTTTATGACTGCACAACCATAAAAGCCCTTAAAAAAATTAAGGGCTTTTCTTTTTATAAATTTGCGATTTTTTGATTGTAATCGGTTTCTTTTTCAAAATTGTATGCCGTCTGCAGCAATAAATTGTCTTTAAAGCAATCCGTCAACAGGTGAATTCCAATCGGCATATTTGTTTTATCAAACCCTGCAGGAATGCTTATTGCGGGGGCGCCGATTAAGTTTGCGCAAATTGTTCCGACATCGGTTAAATACATTTTTATCGGGTCATCATTTCTTGAACCCATTTCAAATGCCGTATTCGGGCAGGTCGGCGAAATTAAAACGTCAACCTCCTTAAATACTTTATCAAAATCATCTTTTACAAGGCGCCTTATCTGCTGTGCTTTTTTATAATATGCGTCGTAATATCCGCTTGAGAGCGCATAGGTTCCAAGCATTATACGCCTTTTAACTTCATCGCCGAATCCTTCTTTTCTTGTTTTGGTATACATCTCCATTAGATTTTGAGGATTTTGCGTACGATAGCCGTATTTAACGCCGTCATATCTTGCAAGGTTGGAGCTTGCTTCTGCGGTTGCAACGATATAATAAATTCCGATTGAATATTTTAACAAAGGAAGCGAAACTTCTTTTACCGTACAGCCCAGTTTTTCGTATACTTTAACGGCATTCATTACCGCATTTTTAACGTCTTCATCAACATCGTCCGTTAATAATTCCTTTATAACACCTATTTTTAAACCTTTAATATCATTTTTTAACGTATTAAGAGGGTTTTCAACGGGCATATTTAATGATGTCGAATCTTTTTTATCATGTCCCGATATTGCAAAATAAAGGTTTGCAACGTCTTCAACGCATCTTCCGAAGGGGCCTATCTGGTCTAATGATGACGCAAAAGCAATTAAACCGTATCTTGAAACCCTTCCGTATGTGGGTTTAAAGCCCGTAATGCCGCAAAAACTTGCAGGAAGCCTTATGGAACCTCCCGTATCAGACCCGAGCGCAAGGTAAGATTCCAATGCGGCAACACTTGCGGCAGAACCGCCTGAGGAACCTCCGGGGACTTTATTTAAGTCATAGGGGTTATGCACTTTTTTAAATGCAGAGTTTTCGTTGCTTGAGCCCATTGCAAATTCATCAAGGTTTGTTTTTCCGACAACGGGAATTAAATTTTCTTTTAATTTAACGGAAACCGTTGCGTCATAGGGCGAAACAAAGTTTTCCAAAATTTTACTCGAAGCTGTTGTTTTATATCCTTTTAAATTTATATTGTCTTTAAGAGCAAGAGGAATACCCGCTAAAGGCGGCAATTCTTCATTATTTTGAATTTTTTCGTCAACTTTTTTTGCTGTTGAGAGCGCAAATTCTTTTGTTAAAGAATTAAACGCACCGACTTTAGCTTCAATTGCATCTATTCTTTTATAGGTTTCTTCCGTCAATTCAACTGCGGAAACTTCTTTATTTAAAAGCGCTTTTCTTATTTCAACGGCGGTCTTTTTCAATAGTTCCATAAATTAAAACTCCAATTTTTTTGTTAAAATTATTTTATGTCAAACATTCAAAAAGGTAAATACGGGGAAGAGCTTGCCGCCGAATTTTTAATAAAAAGCGGATATAAAATCATAGATAAGAATTACAAATTCTCAAGATACGGCGAAATTGACATTATAGCGCTTGAAAAAGATACTTTATGCTTTATAGAAGTTAAAACAAGAACAAATAACAATTTCGGAAGCGGTCTGGAAGCGGTTACAAAAGAAAAACTGATGAAAATAACTTCCTGCATTCAAAAATATATACAAGATACAAAAATAAAATTTAAAAATTACAGAATTGATGTAATTTCAATTGAATTAAAAAACATAAAGCCGGAGATTACTTATATAAAAAATATCGGTGCGGACTAAAAAAAATTTTTTCAGGGGTTTTTAAATAAAAGGTTAAGAATAAGGCTTATTTTATATGAAAATAGACAGCTCTTTTTTAAATATACTTCCCTTAAATAATTTCCCGAAAATTAATTATACGCCAAAAATTTCATTCACCGGTTCCAATTTGGCACCGTTAGATAAAGATACGGTAACATTCAGCGGTACCCAGAAAACAGAATCAAGTTCAAAAAACAAAAAGCTTGATCCTGCAGAAAGAGGCTCGAGAAGATTAACAACGGAAATTCACAGAGAAAGCGACAATGCATATTCTCTTTTTAAATATATCTTAGGAACAGTTTTGGATGAAACAATTATAGATTTAGATGAACCCGACGCACAAACAAGAATCAAAAATGCAATTGACGAAAACAGAAACAAACCGATATTATATGTAACATCAAGAAGAAAAAAACCGAATTCAATTGCGGAAAAAATGGGTCAGCTTCACATAAGAAGCAAGGCGCAGGTCAGAAATAATATGAACGATATTATAGGCGCAAGAATTATAGTATCGGGCGTCGGAACAAAAGAGGGAGATTATGTTCTCGATAAACTGACTCAGGGCGTCAAAGAAACTCCTTTAAAAATAAAAAAAATTAAAAACCATGGGCAGCAAAACCCGAGACTAAAATATACAACCCAAAAAGCACTTGACAAATTAATTACGGCTTCAAGAAAAAACGGAAGTCCGACTTGCGAATATGTCGATCAACCCAGAGATTCTGGATATCTTGCGGTGCATTTGCTAACGGAAAATATTGCAGACGGATTCAGCGCAGAAATTCAAATTATGGGTCTTGATGTTGAAAGATTCAAAGAAATTGAAGATTTATGCTATAAATGCCATGCGGGAAAAGGCGTCGGCAAAAAATATAAAGAAATTGAAGACTTATTTAAGCCCTATAGAGGCGACGAAGATTTTATGGCACAATATCTTGAATATACAAAACGTGCATATAAACATGAAAGATTAAAGCCGTTACACAATAAAGACGAATTCAGCGAGTTTTTATCCATTCCGGATGACCTTAATTTAATTCCGAAAGAACTCGATTTTAACAATATAAGAAAAATAAAAAACAGAATCGACCATGAAACAAATCCGACTAAAAATCCGACTTTAAAATAAACGATGGTTTATTATAAAAAAAGAGAGCCTTAAATATTTAAAGCTCTCTTTTAAATTTATCAACCGTTAAAAATCGTTATTTCAACAATTCGCCGATTGCTTTGTATTGATTCATGCGTTTAATTGCGTCGGCTTCCGCCTGAACGTATAATTCTTCCGCATGATCGGGGTTTGTTTTAACGAGCGATTTATAACGTCCTTCAGACCTGATAAAGTCTTGATAGCTTCCTTTGGGGTCTTTTGAATCCCAGCTGAAAGGAGCATCGGGGTTTGCGGGGTTATATCTGTAGAGAGGGAAATAACCTGCTTCAACCGCACGTTTTTGTTCCGTCTGGGTTTTTGACATATCAATACCGTGAGCGATACAAGGAGCATAAGCAAAGATAATTGAAGGTCCGTCATAACTTTCTGCTTCCTGGAATGCTTTTAAGGTTTGAGCTCTGTCGGCACCCAAGGCAACCGATGCAACGTATACATAACCGTATGACATGCTCATCAAGCCCATATTTTTCTTATATGTCTTTTTGCCGCCCGTTGCAAATTTTGCAACGGCACCCGTCGGAGTTGATTTTGAAGCCTGACCGCCTGTGTTTGAATAAACTTCGGTGTCAAGAACAAGAATGTTGACGTTTTTATTTTGCGCCAATACATGGTCGATACCGCCGTATCCGATATCGTTTGCCCAGCCGTCGCCGCCTATAATCCAAACGGATTTATCGGTAAAGTAATCTTGAAGTTCTCTTACTTTAGCTAAATCGGGGCATTCAACATCTTTATATTTAGCAAGAACAGCTTTTGCTTTATCTTGCGCTTTAATTGCTTCTTCGGTTTTAGAATTGTCAAAGTGAGAAATTGCTTCACTTAATGCTTCTTTTAAATCGGCAGGAGCTTTTTCGTTGTTCAAAACTTTTTCAACATAGGTTTTTAAGGTATCTCTGTTTTGATCAACTGCCAATCTCATACCGAAACCGAATTCGGCGTTATCTTCAAATAATGAGTTTGCCCATGCCGGTCCTCTTCCTTCTTTTGTTTTTGTATAAGGAATTGTGGGGAATGTACCCGAGTAAATTGAAGAACAGCCTGTTGCGTTTGCAACAATGGCATTTTCGCCGAACAATTGCGAAACAAGTTTAACGTAAGGTGTTTCGCCGCAGCCTGCGCATGCGCCCGAGAATTCAAATAAAGGTTTTCTTAACATAGCACCTTTGATTGTTTTTGTGGTGTTTTTACCCATGAAGTTGTCGGGCAGCTCATCAAAGAATTTTTCATTAACGACTTCGCAAGCCGCTTCTTCTTTTTCGATTGTCGACCAGGTAAGAGCCTGTTTTTCGGGGTTTTTGTTTGCGGGACATTGATCTACGCAAACGCCGCAGCCCGTACAATCTTTGCAATAAACCTGAACTTTAAATTCTTCATCCGCCAAAGCGGGTTTAGCGGGAATTGTTTTAAAGGATTCGGGCGCATTGCTTAAGTTTTTCTTTTCAATCAATTTTGTTCTGATTGCGGCATGAGGACAAGCCGAAGCACAGATACCGCATTGAATGCAGTTTTCGGGATTCCATTTGGGAACTCTCGGCGCTATGCCTCTTTTTTCCAAGCACGCCGTACCCGTCGGAATAACACCGTCAACACTCATTGCGCTGACAGGGATATCATCGCCTTTTTGTCTCATTGAAGGTTCAATGATATTTTTTGCAAAATCGTCCGCATCATCAGGGATTAATTTAACATCGTCAACGCAGCCGACACCGTCCAGTGAAGAAGGAATAACTACTTCTTCGGTTGCATTAACCGCGGCATCGATAAGGGCAAGGTTCATGTTAACAACATCATCGCCTTTTTTCTTAAAGGTTTTCTTTGTCATTTCTCTCATGCCTTCAAGAGCCTGTTCAAAAGGAATGATGCCCGAAACTTTAAAGTATGCAACCATCATAACGGTGTTTGCGCCTTTGCCTCTTAAACCGGGCTGCTGCTCAATTAATTTTTCCGCATCAACGTTATAGAATTTAATTTTCTTTTCAATAATCGTTTTTTGCAGATCTCTTGTTAAGTGAGCAAACGCTTCGTCTTTTGTATAGGGGCTGTTCAATAAGAACGTACCGCCTTCTTTGATACCTTTTAATAAGTCGTATCTTCCGATGTATGCATGAGCGGAGCATGATACAAAGTCGGGAGCGGTGATTAAATATGTTGATTTAATCGGTTTGTCGCCGAATCTTAAGTGCGAAACGGTAACACCGAATGATTTTTTGGAGTCGTATGCAAAGTATGCCTGAGCATCTTTGTTTGTATACTGACCGATAATTTTAATCGAGTTTTTATTGGCGCCGACGGTACCGTCAGAACCCAAGCCCCAGAACATGCAGTTTGTTGTTCCTTCGGGTTCGGTTACGATATGTTCTTCGATTTTTAAAGATCTGTTTGTAACGTCATCTTCAATACCGACCGTGAAATTGTGGAAGCCTTCTTTTTCGGAGTGTTTGTATACGGCATATACCATTGAGGGGGTAAATTCTTTGGATGATAAACCGTATCTTCCGCCGATTACTCTTATTCCTTTGTTATCAAGAGCGGCAACAACATCCATATATAAAGGTTCGCCGATTGAACCGGGTTCTTTGGTTCTGTCTAAAACGGCAATTCTTTTAACCGTTTTGGGCAATGCTTCAAGGAAGCGTTTTGTATCAAAGGGTCTGTATAATCTTACTTTAATAAGACCGTATTTTTTACCTTTTGCATTTAAGTATTCGATTGTTTCTTCGATTGTTTCGCAAGCGGAGCCTATTGCAACGATAACATCGGTTGCATCCTGAGCACCGACATAATCAAACGGATGATATTGTCTGCCCGTTACTTTTGCAACTTTATCCATATATTCCTGAACAATATCGGGAACCATATCGTAGTATTTATTTACTGTTTCTCTTCCCTGGAAATATACGTCCGTATTTTGAGCGCCGACTTTGCAAACGGGAGCTTCGGGGCGCATTGCTCTTTGTTTAAATTCTTCTATATATTTGGGTTCAACCAATTTTGCTATATCTTCATAAGAAATTTCTTCTATTTTATGAACTTCATGGCTGGTTCTGAAGCCGTCAAAGAACTGAAGGAACGGAACTTTTGCTTTATATGTCGCAAGATGTGCAACAAGTGCCATATCCATTTCTTCCTGAACGGAATTTGCGGCAAGCATTGCATAGCCAGTATTTCTGCAGCCCATAACGTCCGTATGGTCGCCGAAGATTGCCAAAGATTGAGCGGCAAGCGCACGAGCCGAAACATGAATAACATGCGGAAGCATTTCGCCTGCGGCTTTATGCATAACGGGAATCATTAACAATAAGCCTTGAGATGCCGTATATGTTGATGTCAGAGCACCTGCAGCCAAAGAACCGTGAACGGCACCCGCAGCACCCGCTTCGGATTGCATTTCGGCAACTTTAACTTCTTTGCCCCAGATATTTTTCTTTCCTTGTGATGCCCATTCATCAATCCATTCACCCATGGTGGAAGAAGGCGTGATGGGGTAGATTGCGGAAACTTCGCTCAGTGCATATGCAACATGCGCTGCGGCATAGTTACCGTCAACCGTAATTGTTTTATTTTGCATAACTGCAACCTCCATTCAAATTACACTATTTCCGTACTGTTTTACTTAATAATGTAATTAAAAGAAAGATAAATTACAAGGTTTTTGAGGTATTTTCCTTAAAGGTTTTTTAAAAAAATTAAAACAGATTTCTCATACAAAAATATGAGATATAATGCGATTTATTAAGGAAGTTGACACAAAATACCGAAGTATAGTGTAATAAATTATGTACATAACTATCCCTTAAGGTAAAATAGCTTAATGCACATCAAAAGGTTAGAAATTGATAATTTTAAGTCTTTTTCAGGCAAAACGGAAATCCCCTTTTTGACGGGGTTTACGGCTATTGCGGGAATTAACGGCTCGGGAAAAAGCAATATAATAGACAGCATATTGTTTGCGCTGGGTTTAAGTTCGGCAAGGGCATTGAGGTCTGAAAAAGGTGTTGCGGATTTAATTTCAACCCATAACCAAAGAAACGAAGCTTCGGTTAAAGTTGTTTTTGATTTGGATGATGAAGAAGGAACGGAAATTTCCTTTGCAAGAAAAGTTAAAAAATCAACACAAGGGTATATAAGTACATATTATATAAATGATAAGCCCCAGACACTGACCCAGATACATAACGAGCTTGAAAAATATCAAATCACCCCCAACAGCTATAACATTATCATGCAAGGCGATGTTATAAGCCTTGTTAATTGTTCTTCAACAGAGAGAAGAAAATTTATCGATGAAGTTGCGGGAACCGCCGATTTTGACAGAAAAATAGAAATGGCAACAAACGAGCTTCAAACAGTCGAAGAAAGGGTTCAAAATTCAAACCTTATTTTAAATGAAATTCAGTTAAGAGTTGAACAATTAAAAGAAGAAAGAGAAGTTGCCCTTAAATACAGAGAATTAAAAGAAAATAAAGATAATCTCGAAAACAGAATTTCCGTTGTTAAATATTTTGATTTTAAAAGAATACTTGATATGGTTCATCAAAATATTCTTGAAGCGCAAAAAAATCAAAAAATTAAAGAAAATGAAATAAAAGTCTTAGATAAAAATCTTGAAGAAATAAAAAAAGAATATGATGAAATCTGCCAAAAAGTAAAAGCACAGGGCGAAGACAAGCAATTGGAAGTTAAAAGGCAGGCTGAAGAAAAGAAAGGCGAAATTCAGCGCAAAAAAGATTCCATAATCCATACCGAAAAGGTCATTTTTACAAACAATAAAACAATTGAAAACGCTAAAAACGGAATTGAAGATTTTAACGAAAAAAAAGGTGTGAGCGCAGATTTAATCAAAGAAAAAGAAAAAGAGAAAGAAAAATTAAACAAAGAATTAGAACTTGCAAAAGAAAAATTAAATAAAATCCTTGAAGAAGTAACGGGGTTGAATAAAACCGCAGATACTTACATAGAAAAAAGAGCAAAATTAAGAAAAGAATCCGACTTAATCAAAGATGAAGAAACAACCATCTTAAAAGAAAAACTCACGCTCGAATCAAGACTTGAACTGTTAAACAATGAACTTGAAAATGCAAAACGCGCAAAAGAAAACATTTTAAAAGGACAGGTATCTTTCAAAGAAGATAAAGATAAACTTGAATTGATGATTGAAAAATTATCAAAAGAAATGGAAGATCTTAAACTTTTGCAAAAAATCACGTTCGAGAGTCTGGACAAAGCAAAAAATGATTCAAACGACATTATGTATAATATCCAGCTTGCAAATAAAAAAATATCGGAACTTGAAGCAAACAAAAGAGCATTTAAAACTTTTGGGCTCGGAACGGGAGTTGAAACCGTAATGCAAAGCAATCTTAAAGGCGTCCATGCTCCTTTGTTGCAATTGGCCGATGTTGAGGCGGAATACGTTGATGCAATAAATGAAGCGCTGGGCGCAAGATCAAGATTTGTTATTGTTGAAAACGAACATGTGGCATCACAGGCTATTGAAATCTTAAAATCGCAAGGAAGAGACAGAGCAACGTTTTTACCTTTAAATAAATTAAAACCGGCTCCTAACAGATTATCACTCCCGAAAGATAAAGGGGTTATTGATTTTGCGATTAATTTAATGGATTTTGATGATAAATATATCGACGCATTTTATTTTGCACTCGGAGAAACCCTCGTTGTAGACAATATGGAAACCGCCAAAAAATTAATGGGCAAATACAGAATAGTAACATTAGACGGCGAGATTTTTGAAAAATCGGGGGCAATTACGGGCGGCGCCAAAAGAAGAAACCAGATTACCTTCGGAAAATTAGACGATAAGGAACTTGAAAAATATAAACAAAGACTGGTTGAATTTGAAACAAAATATAAAGAAACGGAAGAAAAGAAAAATTCTCTTGATAAAAAACTCGATAAAATAAGAATTGATTTTTCAAATGCTTCAAATTCGTATAACGGGGCAAAAATAGAGCTTAACGCTTTAATTACCAATAATTCAAAATCGGAAGAATTACTTTCAATACATAACAATAAAATCAAAGAAACCGAACCCGAGATTAAAACAATTAATTCAAAACTTGATAAACTTGAAGAAAAACATGTTCAAATTATCGACAAATTAACAAAAATTCAGGAAGAAATCAAAGAAGTCGAAAAATTTATTGACGAAGGCGAATTAAACAAATTAAAAGATTTAACCAAAGAAAACGAAGAAGAAATCAAAAAAATCGAAAAGCAGATTTTAAACGTTGAAAATGAAATATTAAGAGATAATCAAAACATTATCTTCTACGACAAAATGATTGAACAAAAAGAATCGGACATAAATAAACTTCAATCGGATAATGTCGGACTAAAAGCGGACAAAGAAAAATTTGAAGCCGAAATTAAGGTATTGGAAAACGTATTAAAAGAGCTTGAAGAAAAGATAGTGGAACTCGGCAAAAACCTTGTCGAATTACAGGATTTAAGACAAAAAATTCAGGATAATATGTTAAAATCTCAAAACGATAAAAATGTTTTGGAAAACGAGATTGAAAGAATTAAAGAGCAGATTGAAAGCTCAAAAGCAAGAAGAAACGAAATTGAGCCGCAATTAAAAGAAACGGTCGAAGAATTAAAAGAAAAAGGAGTCGAAATTGATTCTGTCGAACCCGAAACTTTGACGGTTGAAGAAATTACAAATAAAATTTCCAGACTTCAAAAGAAAATGGATGAATTGGGGCTTGTCAACATGAGAGCAATTGAAGCTTATGAAGAAGTTATGACAAGACAAAACGAACTAAAAGAAAAACTGGATACACTGGAAAAAGAAAAAAATGAAATTCAAAACAGAATGACCGGTTATGAAAACCTTAAAAAAGAAACCTTTATAAACACGTTTAATCAGGTAAACAAACATTTTATGGAAATATTTACCGATTTGACGGACGGAGAAGGAAAACTTGTTTTGGAAAACCCCGAAAATCCTTTCCTGGGCGGACTTACCGTTGAAGGGCAGCAAAAAGACAAGAAAAAACAAAAACTTGCGGGAATGTCGGGCGGTGAAAAAACCTTAATGGCTTTATCTTTGGTGTTTGCCGTTCAAAGATACCTGCCTGCGCCTTTTTATGCGCTGGATGAAGTTGATGCGGCGCTCGACGGGTTTAACGTTGAGAGGATTGCAAGGATGATTACCAAACAATCCGAAACTACACAATTTATAGTAATAAGCCAAAGGTCGCAGATGATAGAATCGGCGGAAAGAATGATAGGCGTAACGCAGAAAGATAAAGGCGTTACAAAAATAAGCGGAGTAAAATTAAACACAAGAGAAGCAGCTCTTGCGGGATAGTAAAATGAATAATGCACTGAATTTTTATAATGACAACATAAAAAATACTCAAAATTTAATGAAAGAAACGGGAGTTTACACAACCGATTCAAATTTTGAATATGAAATGATCTCAACTTTTTCAAACGCAACAAAAAGCCCCGTTGATGCGATTGAAATTATTGTCGATATGGCAAAAACTGGAAAAATCGACCCGTGGAACATTGATATCGTTAAAGTTTATGATGAATACATGAAAAAGCTTGCGGAATTGAACGCACAGAATAATTTAAAATTTGTCGGAAGAGCATTTTTGTTTGCTTCAATTCTTTTAAATTTAAAATCAAAAGTTTTAAACGGCTTGAGTTTAGCTGATTTTGAACCGGTTGAAGAACCGCTTGAAGATTATGACGGTTTTGAAATGGATAACATAATGGACGGGGAACAATTAAAAATCCCTTCATCCAATGTTATTTCGTTTGATGAAGTTTTACAGAGAAGAACAAGTGTAAAATTGAACCGTTCAAGAGCAATAACTTTAAACGACTTAATCAGACATCTGGAATTTTACGAACAATTAGAAAAGAAAAAGGCCGTCAAAAACGCAATTGAAAGACAACATAACAGAAGAAGCAAAAATTATTCGAAATTAACAACAACCGATATCCTTGATATGACACAGGATGAATATATTGAAGAGATGGTTGATAAGATGGATCAAAATCTTAATAAGATTTTAGAAAGAGAAGAAAAAATCGAATTAAGAGAATTGAGCGTTATAGGTTTTTCAAAGCCCGCCGCATATATTGCGATTTTATATCTTTGCTCCAGAGGAAAATACGATATAGAGCAAAAAGAATTTTACGGAGATTTATTTGTAAGGCTTCCCAAAAAAGCGCCTGCAGAGGTAGTGTAAAATGGCAGTTGAAAATTTAAAATCAAAAATAGAAGCCGTTTTGTTTGTAACCGCAAAGGCCATGCAGCCGAATGAAATTGCGGAAATTTTAAATGCCGATGTTGAGGAAGTTGAAAGTGCATTGCTGGATTTAATGTTTGATTATTCTTCGCGCGACGGAGCACTGGAAATTGACGATGAGGACGGGTATATTATTCAGGTTAAGGCAGAACACCTTGATATAGTTGAAAAATTATGCCCCGTTGAATTGAAACCCGCAGTTGTAAAAACCTTAACGGTAATTGCACTGAAAGAACCCATAAGACAAACGGAATTAAAAGAAATGCGCTCCAACGCATACGAACATATTCAAGAGCTTCTTGAAAAAGGGCTGATTTCAAGAACAAAAGATAAAAACGGGCGTTCTTACAACCTGAAAACAACGCCCAAATTTGCCGAATATTTCAAATT
>DVJH01000184.1 GCA_018710795.1 Candidatus Galligastranaerophilus gallistercoris
GAAGATTTTATATTGAACATCTCTTTTGTAGATTTCGGATTGGAACTTAAAGCCGTAATATCGCATTCTTTTTGCTTTAAAAAATCAACAAGCGTTTTTAACATGGCATCATCGCCGAAATTTGAAAAACCTATATAACCTGAAATTAATACTTTTTTACCCATAATATTTTTCCATGACTTCCAATACTTCACTTCTTTTGGGAATTGACCTTACGGCGCCCGTTTTGCTTGCCTGCATTAATCCGAGTATATTTGCATAGCGGATTGAATCAATCATGCTCTCTCCCTTAATTCTTGAACTTATAAACGCACCTATTATTGCAGATGTATAGCCCGTTAAGTCAACGGGTTCAAACTCCGGGATTTTAACGAAGCTGACTTCGGTTCTGTTTGATGCCCAGATGCCTTCGTTATTTTTAATTATAAGTGCTTTTTCCAGCTGAATGTCTGCAAGCTTGGCAAGCAGGTTGTCGGGGCTTTCTGTTTCAAAAAGCAAATCATCTTTTGTGTTTATAAAGATTGTGTCAATATATTCTTTAATTTCTTCAAACATCTCCTTTGCTTCGTCTAAAAGAAGGTCGGTGTGTCTGAAATTGGGATAATATCCCACATGAATTCCGTTTTCTTTTGCAAATTTGAAAACTTCTTTTACAACTTCTCTGCACCCTAAGGATAAAGATTGTACAAATGCGGTTGCAAAAATATATTTTGCCGTTTTTATGTATTCAAAATCAATGTCTTCAATACATAGTGCGGATGCGGCGGTTTTTTTTCTGTAGAATTGCATTTCAACCTTATTGTTATTTTGTCCCGTAAAATATATTCCGTTTTGTAAATCGGAAAATCTGACCTGCCCCGAATCCAAACCTTCCGATTGCCAGCAGTCAAGAAGATACTGCCCGAAGCCGTCATTTTTAACTTTGGTAATATATCCTACTTTTGAATTGCTCCTTAAAGCCGCAATTGCAACGGCAAGAGTGTCGCCGCCGTAATATTTTGTAAATGTCTCTGCCGTAGAGAGCGATTTATCCGAGGATAGTTCAATAAGGCTTTCGCCGATCGTGATTATGTCTAAATTCCCGTACATAACAGTTTTGATTTTATACCGAATTTTTTCAATGTGTCAAATTGTTAATTCTGTTGCAAATAATTCACCCTTTTATTAATCTTTTATTTATGAAAAATGTTTTGATTACGGGTGCAACATCTGAGATTGCGGTTTTACTCATAAAAAAACTTCTTGAAAAGAACGTAATCGTTTATGCTCTTTCAAGAAGCGAGCTTATGATTGAAGATGAACTTTTAAAAAAAACACGTATCGATTTGACCGATGAATTTGCGATTAATAATTATTTTGTAATGCTCAATGACGTTAAATTTGATGCCGTTATATGTTTTCAGGGAGTCGCAATTTCCGCCCCGGTTGAGTTTTTATCTTTCGGAGAATTAAATAAACAGCTTTCAATTTCTTTATTTTCAATTTTATCGATTTTAAAAAATTTGAGGCGAAGGCTGACAAAAGGCGCCAAGGTTATAGCAATATCATCCATGGCAAGTTACGGAATTTTTCCGTTTTTGGCTCCGTATGAAATTTCAAAATCTTCGGTTGATTTGCTTCTTTGTGCATACGAAATTGAAACGGGAATTAAGACCGTGTCCGTTAAACCCGGGGTTGTCGGCACAAAATTCTGGAAATATTGCGTAAATGAAAATAAAGACAATTTTGATAAATTTCCTTTTGAATACAAACATATGGGAGAATTTTTAAAAGATAACGCGCTTAAAAATTCAAATAAAGGAATAAGCCCGAATAAAGTTTCCGACCTTTTATTTAAAATTTTATATTTAAAAAATCCGAAAGCTTCGTATAATATTGGTTTTGATTCGCATTTTGCCCGATTTGTTTCAAATTTTAAGGGCAGATTCGTTTATGATATGGTAAGAAAAATATTGAGAAAAAGAGTGAGAAAATATTTGAATGGAAAATAAGGTTTTATTTATTTACCCTCCTTCTCCCGTTATGAACAGAGAAGACAGATGCCAGCAGCCGACCGATGATCTTGTGGTTATCCCTCCGCTTCCGCCTACGGATTTATTATATATGGCATCCGTTGCGAGAATGACAGGGTATAAGCCTTATGTCAGGGATTACAGCCTCAACTCGCTTTCCATGGATGATTTAATCAAAGATATTAAAGAAATTAACCCTCGATATATCGTCTTTAATGCGGCTTCTACCACTCTTGAAAACGATGTTTTATTTCTTGAACATGCAAAAAAGATCAATAAAGATATTATAACCGTTGCAAAAGGCGCGCACTTTTTATTTAAAGATATTGAAGCGCTGAATAAGTATAAATATCTTGATATTGTAATCAGGGGCGAAGTTGAATTTGCAATTAAAGATATTTTGTCGGGCAAAGATTTATCCGATATTGAGGGGATAACATATAAAAAAGACGGTGAAATCATTCAAAATAAACCCCGCCCTTTTATTGAAAATCTTGATGATATCCCGTATCCTGCCAGAGATTTAATCGATAATTCAATATACACCCGCCCCGACACGGGCGAAGTTCAGGCGGTTATAAAGGTATCTAGAGGCTGCCCTTATCATTGTTTTTTCTGTCTTGCAACTCCTGTTTCAGGCTCCAAAGTAAGAACCAGATCTCCTGAAAATATTCTCGGCGAAATAAAAGAATGCTATGAAAAATACGGAATCAAAAACTTTATTTTCTGGTCCGATTTATTTAATTTTGACCACGAATGGGTTAAAAATCTTTGCAATTTGATAATTGATTCAAAGCTCAATATTACTTTTTCAACAAACACTCGGGCGGATTCCGCCGACATTGAAACCGCAAAATTAATGAAAAAGGCGGGCTGCAGCCTTGTTTCAATCGGAATTGAAAGCGGCTCAAACGAACTGTTAAAAAAAATGGGTAAAAAAATTACAACGGATGACATTATAAGAACGGTTAAAATGTTTAAAAAACTGGGGATAAAAATCTACGGATATTATGTCATCGGGCTGCCCTGGGAAACGGAAGAAACATTTAGGGAAACCTTTTTGTTTGCAAAAAAACTGAACACGGAATATGTCAGCTTTTATACCGCAACCGCGCTTGTCGGAACCAAATTTTATGATTATGTCCTTGAACATAATCTGGGCGAACTAAATTACGATAAACCCTATTATTATCCGAGTGTAAATACTCATTATCTTTCAAAAGAAAGAGTTTTTGAACTTCATAAATATGCAATAAAACATTATTATGCACGTTTGGATTATATTTTAATGATGCTCTTTAAAATAAAATCTTTGCGTGAATTTTATAATTATTTTAAGGCGGGACTCGGGCTTTTATTCAGAAAATAATTACTACAATTTTACTCCCCGTGGCGGTAATGTAATTATTTTTTAAAACATTTATCCTCTATATATAAAGGAGGTTTTATGTTGGTATCGGTCAGCGACGAATGCGTATGCTGCGGCGCATGTGAAGCCATTAATCCGGATGTGTTCAGTGTGGATTCAACCGCAAGAGTTAATCTTAACAAAATTGAAGGAAACGAACAGGATTGTATAGACGCCGCACTAATTTGCCCCGTTAATGCAATATGGATAGATGATATTTTTTGATTAAATTGACATTTAAAATTAAGAAAATGTAAAATATTTTATGTCTATAGAGGAGAGATCTTATGTACAAAAAATATTTTGCAATTTTTCTTTTGTCATCATTTGTTTGTATTCCCGCATTTGCACAGGATGCCGTTTTTTCAGATTCGGAAACTCAGCAGTTTAATTTGCAGCCGCTTGATTATTCAACCAAACCCGTCGTAAATTCAAGCGAAGTTCCGGTCGTAAAATCATCGGCAAAACCTGCTGTAGCTGCTCAAACCGATGTTTCAAACACCAATTTTTTAAATGCCATCAATAATCTTGACAATGCTCAGGTAGAATTAAGAGAGCAAATGGCAAGTTACAATGCCCTAATGGAACAATCAAAAGCCGAATACCAGCTTAAAAAAGATGAATATAAAGCATATAAAAAACAATATAACGCAATTAAAAAGAAAATGCGCAAAGTTGAACGCTCAAAAAATATGATTCAAGATAACATTCAAACGCAAGACAGTCAAAATTAGGCGTTTGTCATTTCTCTTATTGAATCAATATCGGCTGTAAGCAGATATTCTTTAAAATTATTGATACGTTCAAGTTCTATCATAAAATTTTCAAACATAGAATCGTTATGAATTGCCTCATGGTTTGGAGCCTTAATATAGTTAATTTTTGCTTCATTGACAATTTGTATCGATTCTATTTTCTCTAACAACTCAAGCATAATGCCGACCGCCGTTTCATTGAGCCCTGTATTATCGGCTATGGTTTTTGTATCTATAGAACCTTCTT
>DVJH01000185.1 GCA_018710795.1 Candidatus Galligastranaerophilus gallistercoris
ATGCCGTTTGAGATTGTATAGTTACCCGATATTAAAGAATGATATCCGTTATTTGCCGATATTTTTAAATTTCTGTTTGAATAAACAGCGCCGCCTTTTGCTTCGCCGTTATCCGATTGTGCGAAGTTACCGGTAAAGGAAGAGTTGCTTATTGTTATATATCCTTCGGGAATGTCCGAATCAGGCATATGTTCGTTATAATAAGCCGTAATATCTTCTTTTATTCCTCCGTTTAAAACCATATCGTCCAAAAGGGATTCAAGAGTATCAAAACCGCTTCCTTCAAGGATTTCTTTTTCCGAGACGGTTTCGGTATGTGTTGTTACATCAATACCGAGAGAGACAAGCTCTTTATATTTGTCATAGTCAATCGGTGCGCCTGTTGAAGAATCATAAGCAAACGCTATGGTTTCAAATGTGCCGTCTTGCTTTTTGATATTTAATATATCGGCATCAATATGCATATTAATACCATCCGAGCCGTAATAAATTTCCTGTCCGCTATAAATAGCCCCGCCATAAGCGTTTGCCCCTTCAAGAGCGGTACTTGCAGAGTTGTTTGTGAATTTGGAATTGCTTATTAAGTTTATTTTGCCGCTATTAAAAATAGCGCCGCCGTATGCGTTCTTATCGTATATGTTATTAATGTATGAGTTTCCGTCATAAGATACGCTGTTATCGGAAAATTCTCCCTGTATGTTATTTATGGTTGCACCATAGACGCTGCCGTATTGATCCATATATACATAGTTTTCAATCGCAGCACCTTTATTTGTCATATTTTGGCCGTTTTGTACAAAGGTTCCCGCAATATTGTCAATTACGGCATTGTCCCTATTGCTGCCATATCCGTTTATAATCCCTTGAATGTTTCCGTTAAATGTATTATTTGTAATTTCATATATTGTATCACGGTTTTGAATTGCCGTTTGGTTGCCTTCAAAAGTGTTTTGTGCGATGTTATCGATTGAACCGTTGTTATCTATGCCTGCTCCGTTATCATTAAATGTGTTATCCGTAATTTCATATATCGTATCGTAGTTTTGAATTCCCGTTTTATTATTTAAAAATGATGAATTCGTGATTATCTCGATATAGCCGTTATTGTTATAAATGCCATAATATTCGTTTTTATTAAATTCACTATTTTCTATAAGCTCGATATGACCGTTATTATGAATTCCGTATCCGTTATTCTGAAAAAGCGATTGTTCAATTGTATTAATTGTTCCTTCATTGTATAAGCCCGTATGATATATCGTATTGCCGTTATTATCTATTGAGTAATTATTTATAAATTGACTGCTTTTTATTGTTCCGATTTCTCCTTCGTTTCGAAGAGCAGTAGATCTGCTGTAATTTATATTGACCGTTTCATTATAATTGCCGTCAAAGGTAAAGGTTGAATCTTCAATAATGTCGATTACGCCGTTTTCATCGTTAAATAAGCCGTAACCGTATTTATTTGTGTAACTCTGTGTTTGAGATGTAACATAGTCATTATTGCCGTTAAATTCTGTATTTATAATTGTTCCTATGTGTCCGTTATTATGCAGCCCGTAGTAACCGTTATTTGCAAAAGAAGAATCGTTTATCAGGGTAATTTCTCCGTTATTTAACAATCCTCCTCCGGCATATGTTCTTGAATCTTCTTCTTTAAGCGCAATATTATTATTAAATTCAACACCCGTTAACTCTGATATTGTGCCGTCGTTTGTAAGTGCGTATGTGTTAATTTCCGATACATTTTGATAAATCGTATCCGAGATTGAGGTTTCTTCTCCATTCGATATATTTTGCGGGGTTTCAATAACGGTTTTGTCTGCCGCAAAAGCGGGAAGAACCATTGTATATGTTAAAGATAAAAGCATATACCCCGTTAAATAACGATGAAAAATTTTCTTTAACGACGCCTTATTTAAGGTGCGCTTATTTTTTCCAGCCATACTACATACTATCCTTGTGCACTAATTCAACTATCCGATAAGTTGATTAACGACAAGGGTAATTTAAAACTTTAGATATGGTTAAGAATTGTTACCGATAATGAATGCATAATTATCCCAAAACAAGTTTGGGAATTGAATTTAAAAGGGTTTTTACATAATTATCTTTGGGGTTGTTAAAAATTTCATCCGTTGTTCCTTCTTCTTTTATTTCCCCTTTATACATAATTATTATGTTGTCGCATAAATATCTTACGACATTTAAATCGTGAGATATAAAAAGATAAGTTAAATTATATTTTTCTTTTAAATCGATTAAAAGATTGATAATTTGCGCCTGAATGCTCACATCTAATGCGGAAACGGGCTCATCCGCAACGATAAATTCGGGTCTTAAAATTAATGCTCTTGCAATTGCAATTCTTTGCCTCTGCCCGCCCGAAAATTCGTGGGGGTATCTTGTTAAATCGTTTTTATCAAGCCCGACCGAAATTATTGTTTCATATAATCTTTCTTCAATTTCTTTTTTATTTTTAATCCCGTTAATTATTAAAGGCTCGATTAAAATTTCTTTAATTTTCATTTTGGGGTTCAGGCTTGAATAAGGGTTTTGAAAAATCATTTGAACCGATTTTCTGAAAGTTTTCAATTCTTCTTTTGTAAAATCGTTGATATTTTTTCCTTTATATAAAATTTCCCCTTTTGTGATATCGGTTAATTTTAAAATCATATTCCCCAAAGTTGATTTGCCGCAGCCCGATTCTCCGACCAAACCTTTTATTTCTCCTTTTTTAATATTGAAACCCACGCCTGATACCGCATGGGTTTCAATTATTTTGTTTGAAAAAGAGTTGTCTTTTGAAAAATATGTTTTATAGACGTTTTTTATTTCAACAAGGTTTTCCATAAAATAAAATGTACACTATGACAGATAATTTTTCAATTCCTCAATATTACTATTTTTCCTCAATTTTCTGATTGCTTCCCCCTCGATTTGTCTTATTCTTTCTTTTGAAAAACCAAGGCTTTTGCCCAACTCTTCAAGTGTTTTTTGGCTGTTTCCCTCAAGCCCGAATCTGTGCGTTAAAATATATTTTTCTCTTTCCGTTAATATATTCATTAAACGGTTTATATTTTCTTTTAAAAGCTTTGTGTCCGCTTTAAAATCAGGTGTTAAATCATCGTCATCTTTAATGTAATCTTCAATGCATAAATCCTGTGCAACGGGGGTGTGAAGGCTTATCGGCTCTTTTATCATTGCTTTTTTAATCTGTTTTATTTTCTTTTCATCCATTTTTAAAAATTCGCTTAATTCAAAATCATCGGGTTCTCTTCCCAAATTTACGCTTAATCTTAAAATTGCTTTTTTCAAAAGTCTTATTTTATCGCTCATATGAACGGGAATTCTTATTGTTCTTGCCTGATTTGCAATTGCTCTTATTATTGTTTGTTTTATCCACCAGGTTGCATATGTTGAAAATTTAAAACCTTTTGTATAATCAAACCGCTCTGCCGCTTTAATCAGCCCCAAAGACCCCTCCTGCACCAAATCCATAAATAAAATCCCCTGGCCTGTATATTTTTTTGCAATTGAGACAACAAGCCTTAAATTTGCCTGAATAAGCTTCTTTTTTGCAATGATTGCGTCTTTTTTATTTCCCTCTTTAATGATTTTTCCGGTCAGCATTTCGCTTTTTTTGTTCAAAAGCTTGATTTTCCCGATTTCTTTCAGATAAGTCTGCAAGATTTCATCTTTGTTCATTATATTGTTAAAAGTTTTAACTTCCGCTTCTTCTTCCTCTTCAAGCGCATTCAAAAAATCAAGGTCTAAATCCTTGTCAATTAATTTATCCATTTAATCCCTTCCTTTTCATACTTTTAAAAATCATAAGCTTTTAATCTAAAAACCATGACGATAAAAGGAATTAAAAAGTTTCATAAATTTTATGAGTTAATTGCTTCTTTCATTTCTTTTACATAATCATAAATATAATTATCGGCATTTTCCCCGTATTTATCTATGATTTTAATGATTGCGCTTCCGACAATAACTCCGTCAGAATGTTTTGAAATTTCTTTTGCCTGGAGAGGGTTATTAATTCCAAAACCGATGGCGCATTTTGTAATCGTTGTTTGTCTTATAACATCGGTTATTTTTCCCAAATCGGTCGTAATTTCATCTCTTACGCCAGTTACGCCCAAAGATGAGATTACATAAATAAATCCTCTTGAATCTCTTGCAATTTTTTGTATTCTTTCGTTTGAAGTGGGGGCGATAAATGAGATTATATCTATATCATATTTTTTTGCCGCTTCTTGTGCTTCCGCTTTTTCTTCATAAGGGACATCGGGAAGTATAACTCCTCTTATATTTAACTCATCGCATTTTTTATAGAAATTATCAAATCCGTATTTAAAAATAACATTTATATATGTCATAAAAACGAGCGGAATATTGCTTTCTTTTCTTATATCTTCGACCATTTGAAAAATACTGTCGGTTGTTGTTCCGATTTTCAGCGCTTCCATACTTGAATGTTGAATGACGGGGCCTTCCGCAATCGGGTCTGAAAAAGGTATTCCGATTTCGATTAAATCGGCGCCCGCAGCCTCCATCTTTAAAATAAACCTTTTTGTGGCGTCCAAGCTCGGATATCCCGCCGTTATAAAAGGTATAAAAGCTTTTCCTTTATTAAAAACATTTTTATCAAAATAAGAATTACTCATAAATATTGTGTCCTTTGTATCTTGCAATTTGTGCAACGTCTTTGTCGCCTCTTCCGGATAAGCAGACGATTATAATATCATCTTTATTCATTTTCGGCGCTTCTTTGATTGCATAATGCATTGCATGGGCGCTTTCGATTGCGCAGATTATACCTTCTTTTTTTGCCAGATATTCAAAAGCATCGACTGCTTCATCATCCGTAACGGGAACATATTTTGCACGCCCCGTTTTATATAAATGGCTGTGCTCCGGTCCTATCCCGGGGTAGTCAAGGCCTGCAGAAATTGAATAAACGGGCGTAATTTGCCCGAATTCATTCTGGCAAAAGTAAGATTTCATTCCGTGGAAAATTCCTATACTCCCTTTTGCGATGCTTGCCGCATGCATTTTTGTATCTATTCCTTTTCCCGCCGCTTCGCAGCCTATTAATTCAACTTCTTTATCGGATATAAAGTTATAAAACATTCCCATGGCGTTTGAACCGCCACCTACGCATGCAACAACTTTATTCGGGAGTTTGTTTTCAAGTTTTAAAATTTCTTCTCTTGCTTCTTTGCTTATAACAGCCTGAAAATCTCTTACAATCATAGGATACGGGTGCGGACCCATAACGGACCCTAAAACATACAGGGTATCATCAACTCTTCTTGTCCATTCTCTCATGGCTTCAGAGACCGCATCTTTTAAAGTGCCGGTTCCCGTTTTAACGCTGTTTACTTTTGCGCCCAATAATTCCATTCTATAGACATTAAGAGCCTGTCTTTTAATGTCTTCTTCGCCCATAAAAACTTCGCACTCTAAATTTAAAAGCGCTGCCGCAGTTGCCGTTGCAACCCCGTGCTGGCCGGCGCCGGTTTCGGCTATGATTCTTGTTTTGCCCATATATTTGGCAAGCAGAGCCTGCCCAAGGACATTATTTATTTTATGTGAACCTGTGTGGTTTAAATCTTCTCTTTTAAGGTAAACTTTTGCTCCGCCCAAATCTTTTGTCATATTTTTTGCAAAATACAATAAAGAAGGGCGCCCTGCGTATGTTTTTAAAAGATGGTTTAATTCGTTGTTGAATTTTTCGTCGTTTTTATAAAAATCATATGATTTTTCAAGGTTAATTACTTCATTCATCAGGGTTTCAGGGATATATTGTCCGCCAAATTCCCCGTATTTGCCGTTTGTCATATGTTTAATTCCTCTTTTATGATTTTTATTATATTAAAAACTTTTTCTTTTGTCTTAAAACCGTCAACTTCAACCCCTGATGAGATATCAACACCGTAAGGGGTTAATTTTTTAACCATTTCGACAATGTTATTTTCGTTTATTCCGCCCGCAACGAAATAAGGAACATTGGATATTATTTTTATATTCCAGTCAAAAGTTTTATTCAACCCGCCGTATTTATCTTTTGAATATGCGTCAAATAAGATGAAATCGGCAAGTGTTTCAATTTTATAAAAACCTTCTTTAACTCTTATAACTTTTATGATCTTTGCGTTTGTTTTTTCTTTCAGATTTTTAATTGTCCGCTCGTCATAATCGCCATGCAATTGAATTATATCAATAACTTTTTCATTATAAATTTCAAGGATTTCATCTTCGTTTTGTTCGACAAAAATTCCTGCCGTTTCAATTTCGGGGTTAATTATTTTTTTTAGGATTTTTGCTTTATTTATATCAATCTGCCTTTTTCCGGAAGCAAAAACAAAACCCGCAATATCAGGCATGCATTCATTTATGATTTTTGCTTCATTTTCATTTTTAATTCCGCAGATTTTGATTTTCAAATTTTTTGGCCTCTTAATTTTTGAATTTCAAGAATTTTATTTTCGCTTTTCATAAAAGTTTCGCCGATTAAAACCGCATTTACCTTATGTTCTTTTAATTTTATAATATCTTCCCTTGTTTTAATGCCGCTTTCGGATACAAAAATAATGTTATCGGGGACAAGCTCTCTTAATTTAAATGTGTTATTGAAATCAACTTCAAACGTTTTTAGGTTTCTGTTATTAACGCCTATCATATATGCGCCCGAATCGAGCGCAAGTTTAATTTCATCTTCGTTGTGCGCTTCAACGAGCGCCGATAAATTAAGCTTGTCTGCAAGTTCTAAAAACCTTTTTAATTTATTTTCATTTAAAACGGCGCAGATTAATAAAATGCAATCGGCTCCGATTATTTTGGCTTCATAAATTTGTTTTTCGTCAATAATAAAATCTTTTCTTAAAATCGGAATGTCGACTTCTTTTTTTACTTCTTTTATATAATTGTTGTCGCCGAGAAAAAAATAAGGTTCCGTTAAAATTGAAATACAATCGACATTTGCAATTTTATATTCTTTTGCAATTTCAACGGGATAAAATTCGGGGCAAATAAGCCCTTTTGAGGGTGATGCTTTTTTGATTTCGGCGATTATTTTAATATCATCATTTTTTATAAGTGCGTTTTTAAAAACCGGACCGCATTCGGGCAGATTTTCCGCTGCATTTTTTAAGCTTGATAAATCCAGCTTTTGAACCCTTAACTTTGTTTTTTCAACGATTTTATCTAATATATTCATACCCTTCTTGTCATCTCAATAAAATTCATCAATAATCCATAAGCTTCTTTTTTATCTATTATGCTTTTTGCAAATTCAAACCCTTCTTTTAAACTTTTAACCTTATCTGCAATTAAAAATGCACATGCGGCATTTAAACATACCACATTTTTTCTCTCTACACTTTCTTTTCCCAAAAATATATTCTTCATAATCTCTGCATTCTCTTCGGGTTCACCGCCCGAGATATCTTCCAATCCGCAAGGTTTAATTCCGAATTCTTCGGGTGTAAATTCTCCCGTCGTAACGGAATTATCTTTTATCCTTGCATAAAATGTTTTTCCCACAACGCTTGCTTCATCAAGCCCGCATTCACCAAACAAAGTCATCCCCGATTTTACCCCCAAATTTGCCATAACATGGGCAATCGGAACAACAAGGCTTTTATCATAAACCCCGATTAACTGCATTTTTGCATTTGAAGGATTAATTAAAGGCCCCAGAGCATTAAATATTGTTCTTACTTTTATTTCTCTTCTTACCTGCAAAACATTTTTAATAAGCGGGTTGTATTTTGCCGCAAACATAAAACAAATATTTAATTTATCCAAAATTATTTTGTTTTGATGACAATCAAGGTCAATGTTTGCGCCTAAGACTTCCAGAATATCCGCTGCCCCGGATTTGGAAGAAGCGGATCTGTTTCCGTGTTTTGCAACGGGAACACCGCCCGAGGCAACAACAAAAGAAGCTGCGGTTGATATATTAAAAGTGTTTGATCTGTCGCCGCCCGTGCCTACGATATCTATAACATCTTTGTTTAAATATAATTTTTTTGCTTTTTCTTTTAAAACTTCAACGGCGGATGTGATTTCATCAATGGTTTCGCCCTTCATTCTTAAGGCAATTAAAAAAGCGCTTATTTGAGATGAGGGCATTTTTCCTTCCATCATCTCATTCATTATTGTTTTGATTTCTTCTCTTTCTAAATCCTGTCTTGAAATAAGTTTTCTTAATGCTTCGATTATCATATTTTTTCTCTTTAAAATTGAGTTAAATATAACACACTAAACCTTATAAAACAACTTTTCATACCCTTCTTGTCATCTCAATAAAATTCATCAATAATCCGTAAGCTTCTTTTTTATCTATTATGCTTTTTGCAAATTCAAACCCTTCTTTTAAACTTTTAACCTTA
>DVJH01000186.1 GCA_018710795.1 Candidatus Galligastranaerophilus gallistercoris
GTTTTTAATTTTTGTATTTAATTCTGCGTCAAATTCTTTACGGAGAGAATAAACGGGAAGTATAAAATTAAAGCTTGAGCCTTCATTTTTCTTTGATTGAACCCAGATGGCGCCGAGATGCGCATCTATAAAATGTTTTGTTATGGTAAGCCCCAGCCCGATTCCCCCCGTTGATCGGGAAAGAGAATTTTCAATCTGGGAAAATTTATCAAAAATTTTCGGTATATCCTCTTTTTCAATTCCAATGCCCGTATCTTTAACGGAAATTTTAACGTAAGAACCCGTATAGTTTTTGGAAGAAGGCATTATAAATCCTGTTTTATCAAGGTTTTTATCGTCTTCCAGAGAGGCGCTTAGAATAATCTTTCCGCCTTCGGGGGTAAATTTAATTGCGTTTGTAATCAAATTTGATAAAATTTGATCGATTCTGTGAGAATCAATATAAACTTCGGGAAGATTTTCTTCTTTAATAAATTCAAAAGCCAGATTTTTATTTTGCGCAGGCGTTTTAAACGTGTTATACGCAAGCTCAAGCGAAGGATATATGCTTGTTTTTTTAAATTTGAAATCAAATTTGCCCGTCTGCATTCTCGATAAATCAAGCAAATCTTCGATTATGCCGGATAATCTTGAAACGTTTCTTTTTGCGATATTTACGAAATTTTTATTAATATCGCCTATCTTTCCTCCCTGTTCGGATAAAATTATTCCGAGAGCATTATTTATCGGGGTCAGGGGCGTTCTTAATTCATGGGATACAATAGATACAAATTCCGATTTTATCCGCTCCAGCTTTTTTAATTTTGTATTGGCGTTAATTATGTCTTCATACAATATAGCACTCCTTAGCGGAGACAAAAGCAGATGAACAATGGAATGAAAACAGGTTGTATCTTCTTTGCTAAAAGGGGTTTTTCTTATTATTTCGATTGCTCCTTCAAATTTATCTTTGATAACGAGCGTGGCATATAATTTATCGTATTCTGCAATCGAATCGTCAAAAAATTCGTTTTTGTATGAAGGCTTGGTTTTTCTGATTATTTCAAGCGCATTTTTATTGAGTTTCAAAGCTTCAAGATTATCTTCTCTTGCTTTTTTTGATAATTTTTCCGCAAAATTTAAGTCAAGTTCATCGGTTGTCTTTTTTAGAGAGTTTATATAGAATTTAAGCTTATCAGATTCAAAATCATCTTTAACCAGAAAACACGCCATATCGAAGCTCAAAACTCTTTCAAAAATTTCAAACGCAACTTCATACAGTTTTTCTTTTTCCAGGGTGCCTGCAAATTTTGAACTTGCATTATAGAGAGTATCAATCTGGTATAAGTTCTTTTTTAATTCCGAATTTTCCCTGTGAAGATTGTCATAGCGTGATTTATCCGCTGTTATGACATTTATTTCATTAATTAAAATCTCGGTTATTACGGGCTTATTTATAAGGTACACACTGCTTTTGGCAAATGCTTCAAGATTTAAATCTGCGGTAAGAAATATTATTGCAAACTCCATTACCGTTTTTTTTGAAATAAGCTGCTTTAGGATTATTTGTGAATTTTCCGTATCCGAATCCAAAATAACAATGTCGGGACTAAATTCTTCCATATCATCATAAAGTTTGTCATAAGGCGCCTTTACGATTTTTAAGTCAAAACCGCAGGAAAAAAAATTCTCCCGAATATTATCAGTATTTCCGATAAAAAAGATTTTTGCCATAATTAAAAATATTACCAGATGTATTGTTTCTTGGCATATATTTAACAATTTTTATTCAAAAAAAATTACGGTCATAAAGTGTCAAAAATACTATTATTAAAGGACTTGAAGCGTTTTTTTATTTATGCTATAATAGTAGTAGAGCAATATAAAAAATATTTTATCCCCGATTTAATTATTGTATTAAACGCATACCAAAAAGAAGTTACTGACTATTACGGAATAAAACAATGAATAGCGCCAAATCATCTTTGATTTTCGAAAAGCAAGATGGCAAAATGTTATCCTGCATAAGATGGTTTATTGCTTTAACGGTGTATTGTTTTAATCTCAATATCATTATTATAGCGCTAATCTCGCTCGTAATCACGGGCGGAATCGTTAATGAAAATAAAACGGGCAGAATTGAAGCAAAAGAAAAAATATCGATTTTAAACCCCGTTAAAATTGATATAGGAGATTTAACAAGACAAAATGAACTCATAAACCAAATTGAGGTTATGAAAAGCAAATATGCAAAATACAAATTAAATTTCCCCTGCGAAGGAATTGTCCATGCAAAAGGAAGCATCGAAGCTTCGGGCAGCCGGGTAAGAGTTAACATTCTTGAAATCGACGGAAAGATAAACCCGAATATAACAATAAGACCGGAAACCGCTTCAAAATATTTAAACTCAAAAGTCAAAATAAGAACGATTGCAAATAAAAACAATTCGATTGCGGCGGTTAACGGCGGATATTTTAAGCCGCAAACGGGAGTACCTTTGGGGGCGCTTAAAATAGATAACGAACTTTTAACCGGTCCCATATATAACCGTACGGGGCTTGGGATAAATGATGACAATACGTTTTCAATGGGTAAAACCGATATAAAAATTTCTTTGAAAAACCGCAAAGTAAATTTGAGTGTGGATAACATCAACCAACCGAGGATGTTATCCACATATGTACTTATTTATACCGACAAATGGGGTAAATTTGCTCCGAACCCGCCAAAATACGGAGTTAATATCGTTGTCAAAAACAAAAAAGCAATTTCCATGCACAATTCAAGCGTTGAAATTCAGAAAGGTTCATATATAGTTTCGGGACCAAAGAAGAAAATTGAAAAAATTCTCGGACAAAAAGGACTCAATATTATAACAAAATATCCCGAACATTTTAAAAACAGCCGTCATATAATTTCGGGCGGTCCTTATCTTGTAAAAAACGGGGAAATACATATTACCGTACAAGAAGAAAGGCTGGGTGCCATTACCGGCAAAAACCCGAGAACATTAATCGGATATACCGAAAACAACAACCTGATAATAGCAACCGTTGACGGCAGAGAGAAACATTCGCTCGGAATGAGCCTTTATGAAGCTGCAAAATTTATGCAGTCATTGGGATGTATTGAAGCAATGAATCTGGATGGCGGCTCATCAAGCGTGATGTATTTAAACGGCGCAATAACAAATAAACCGCCCATAGAAGGAGGCATTCCCATTTCAGGCGCACTTACCATAGGAATAAACGGCGAAAATTCAAGCGTTGCAAAAGCTAAAGCGAGATTGTAAAGAAAGTTTAATATATACTTTATATATACGTTATATATCAATACGGTGTGGAATAATATAAGTGGTTAGTTCTTCTCTTTTCCACTCCTTCCTCCATTATATACGAAATTTCAGGCGCTCATTTGCTTTAACAAAGGCATAAAAAGCGCCTTCTTTTTTTATATAAATCTGTCCGCAATCCTTTTCATTATTTTTGCAAAAGGCGTTGCTTTATCCTTTTTGTTTGAAGGAGTTATCGTATCGCCTAATAATTCTTTTGCATAAGCATTAAAGGCTTCAATTCTTTCATCTTCGGTATTAAATTCGCCTCTTATTTTCGTCAATTCGCCCGCATCCAAAAACTTGCCGCCGCAATTGTAACATTCGTCAATTTGAACCGTTTTTAAATGGCTTGTATAGTTTTTTACCATTCTTGTGCCGCAAACGGGACAAACCCTTATTTCTTCGCCGTCCGTCTTTTGAAACGTTTTGCCTTTGAGCGCTTCCAGTACGGGCTCTATATTTTCCGCATTTTCATCTATTTTTCTGTATTCTCTGTTATCGAGATATATGCCGCCACAGCCTTTTGTGCATACATCAATCGTAATTTTTTGATTCGGAAGGTAAACTTTTTCCATTTCTTTTTTGCATGCAGGGCAAATAATCACTTCTTCATCAATATTTGACATATTTTTGTGCTCCTGAATTTAATAATAATTAAAATACTTTTTTTTAAAAGCGGTGTCAACAAAATAAAAAATATTTATGATAATATTTACATAGTAAAAATGTAGATTAAAAAGGTTTAAAAAATAATGAAATCGTCAGCCGAGATAAGAGAGATGTTTTTATCGTTCTTTGAAAAAGAACATAATTCAGCACGCGTTAAAAGTTCTTCATTAATACCGGATAACCCGACCATTCTGCTTACAACGGCGGGAATGGTGCAGTTTATGCCTTATTATCTGGGGCTTGAAAAACCGCCGTATAATCCGCCGAGAGCTACAAGCTGCCAGAAATGCGCAAGAGCTGGCGGGAAAGATTCGGATATCGAAAATGTCGGAAGAACGCCGAGGCACCATACGTTTTTTGAAATGCTCGGAAATTTCAGCTTCGGCGATTATTATAAAAAAGAAGTTATACCCTGGGCCTGGGAATTTGTAACAAGCGAAAAGTATTTAGGGCTTGATAAAAACAGACTTTGGATAACGATTTATCAGGATGATGACGAAGCATTTGAAATTTGGAAACAAACGGGGGTTGACCCGAACAGAATAATAAGAAAAGGTAAAAAAGACAACTTCTGGGGACCTCCGGGGGCGTCGGGGTCTTGCGGACCCTGCAGCGAAATCCATTATGATCTGGGCGAACATTTAAAATGTTCGGATGATTGTTCAATTGCAACATGTGAGTGCAACAGATGGGTTGAAATTTGGAATTTGGTATTTACCGAATTATTTCAAGATGAAGAAGGCAACCAAAGCCCCTTAGACAAGAAAAACGTTGATACCGGAATGGGTCTTGAGAGAATTGCAATGGTATGCCAGGGGGTGGAGAGCACCTTTGAAACGGACCTTTTAAAATCAATTTTGGATAAAGTATCCGAAATTTCGGGCAAAAAATATAAAGAAAACGAAAAAACCGATATTTCACTCAGAATCGTAACAGACCACGCAAGATGTGTTTCTTTTATGATAGCGGACGGTATTTTGCCCACAAACGAAGGCAGGGGATACGTTTTAAGAATGATTTTAAGAAGGGCGCTTCGCCACGGATATATGCTCGGGCTTGAACTGCCTTTTATGGCGCCCGTTATAGATAAGGTA
>DVJH01000187.1 GCA_018710795.1 Candidatus Galligastranaerophilus gallistercoris
GGAAGAAGGCTTATGATTGTTATAAAAAATCTTTATCGATTAAAGATTTTTTCTCGCCCAATTTTAATCTCGGCATCATGTCAAGAAAAATGCACAGATTTGAAGATTCAATCAAATATTTAAAAAAAGCAATATTGCAAAATCCCAAATCTCCGCAGCCTAAATATTCCCTTTCCATGAGCTATATGATGCTGAAAGATTTTAAAAACGGATACCCCTTATATGCCAATCATATGTCGCTTATTATGCCTTCTTTTTATAGAAACGAATGGAAAGATGCCGATTTTCATCCGGATAAAACTCTCTGCATTTTTGCAACCGGGGGGCTTGGCGATATGATTATGTTCTCAAGATATTTTGATTATATAAAAGGATATTTTAAAAAAACTTATTTATTGCTGCCGGAAACTCTGCATTCGATTTTTAAATATAATTTTCCTTATCTTGAACTGATAGATTCAAACGTAATTTTTACGGATTTTGATTATGCGATTGCTCCAATGCACATTTTAAAACTTTTCAATCTTGATTTTACGGTCTTTGTGCCGAAACAGGAAGGTTTTTTTGAAGTCAGGGAAGATTTGATTAAAAAATTCGGCAAAAAATTAAAGAAGAATAATAAATTAAAAGTTGCAATCAATTGGCACGGAAACCGTGAAGGCACAAGAACATTTTTTAACAGAAGCATGCCGATTGAATATCTTGAGCCTGTTTTTGAAAAATATAAAGATAAAGCCGATTTTTATTCAATCCAAAAAGATGATTCCCACACGGATTGTCAAAAATATTCTTTTGTTTCGGATATGTATGATGATATTAAAAATTATGAGGACACTGCAGCTATATTAAAAAATATGGATTTGTTAATTTCGATTGATTCTTCCCCCGTTCATATGGCAGGCGCTCTGGGCGTTAAAACATATATGATTTTGCCTTATACAAACGAGTGGCGCTGGTTTGTGGATGACAAAAAAACAATCTGGTATGATTCGGTTGATATTTTCAGACAAAAAAATGAAGGAAACTGGCAGTCTGCCGTTGATAAAATTTTGGATAAAATGGATGAATTGTTTGAATCCAATCCTACAACTGAAGCCAATCCTTAATTCTTTCCGACACATAACAAAAAGAATCCCTGACCCCTAAATTTTTCGGCTCAATATTTTTATTATAGATTATTAAAGGGACATATTCTCTTGTATGATCCGACCCTTTAAACGTCGGGTCGCACCCGTGGTCTGCCGTTATGATAAGTAAATCGTTTTCATCCGTATTTAAAATGAATTTATCCAAATATGTGTCAATTTCTTCAATTGCTTTTTTATATCCGATATAATCTCTTCTATGACCGTACAGCATATCGGTATCAACAAGGTTTGTAAAAATTAAGCTGAAATCTTTTTTATTTTTAATGGCGTCAAGCGTAACATCCAGCCCTTCTTTATTCCCTCCGGTAGGGGTGCTTTCCGTGATGCCCGAGCCCGTGAAGATATCTTTAATTTTTCCTATTGCAAAAGTTTTTCCGCCTTCTTTTTCAATTATGTTTAAAAGAGTATCTTTCGGCGGACAAACGGAAAAATCGTGCCTTAGGCTTGAAATTCTTGTCGGTTGATTATCAATTATCCTGTATGGTCTTGCAATTACCCTTGAAATTCCATAATGTCCTTCATCCAGAATTTTTCTTGCAATTTTACACCAGTTATAAAGCGTTTCAATATCAATTAAATCAATATCTGCGGCAATTTGAAAAACACTGTCCGCGGATGTATAGATAATCGGAAATTTTGTTTTTTGATGTTCTTCGTTTAAATCCTGTATAATTTTGGTGCCCGAAGCGGGATAATTACCCAAAATTCCTTTGCAGCCCGTTTCTTTAATAAATTCATTGATTATCTTATCGTCAAATTTTTCATACGTTTTAAAAGGATGTTCCAAAACAAGCCCCGCAATTTCCCAGTGCCCCGTTGTAGTGTCTTTTCCTTTTGATTTAGGTTTCATAATCCCGAATTGCGCAACAGGGTTCAATTCCTTTTTAACGCCTTCAATATCTTTAATGTTTCCGAGCCCCATTTTCTCAAAATTGGGAACATTCAGCCCCCCCGCTTTTTTTGCTAGGTTGCATAAAGTGTTCACCGTATTATCGTCATTAAATTCAACGGCATCATCCATGGCGCCTATTCCCATTGAATCTATTACTATTATAATTGCGCGCTTCTTATTCATAGCTTAATTATCTCTGTGTTATCTTCCAAATATTTCATGTGCCATTCCTGTATGGCTTCTCCCGGATATAAAACCCCGATCCCGGGCGGATAAGGAATAACGGAAGCTGAACTTATCATTAATTCCGAATCCTCTTTGTTTACAAGATTTCCTTTTGCATAAAAAGCTAAAAAAGGCTGAATTTTAACCAGCGGTTGAGGCTGAAAATCCGCAACGGGTGTATAATTCAGTTCATATTTTCCTTCAAGAATTTTGATTAAAGCTATTTTTAATTTATCAAATTTGGCTTTTGTCGTTCCTATTCCCGTTAAAAACAAACATCCGAAATCATTGTTGAATTCATCTTCAATATTATGCTCGTTGTATAAAATTTCGGATAAATTATTTCCGCTCATACCGTTTATTTTTAAGAATACTTTTGTAATATCATGGTCGGCATTATCTAAAAATTCAATATTTTTGCCTTTAAAATAATCTTTTAAGTTTATGACATTTAAAACAAGCTCATCAATTGTTTTTAGACCTTCTTTAGAGTTAAGAAAGTTTATTGTTTCTTCAATTATGCTTATCATAGGATACGAAGGAGATGTTGTCTGGAATAAATTAACGGCCTTTTGCACTAAATCAGGGTCAATATTTCTGCATTCTTTTGACATATGCAAAAGCGCACACTGGTTTATCGCCCCCGCATTTTTATGAAGCGAATGTACACTGAAATCTGCCCCCTGCTCTATTGCGGTTTTCGGGAAACTGTCCGAAAAATTAAATAAAGCCCCGTGAGCCTCATCTACTATTAAATAAGTATTATACTGCCTGCATATTTTGGAAATTGCTTCAATATCGGACACTATCCCTTCGTATGTTGGGCTTGTCATAATAAATGCTCTGTAATCATTCAGTTTAAGCTGATGTTCAAGCTTTTCGGGGTCAATTTTTCCGTATATTCCCCAGTTTGATGAAATTTCATTGTCGGTATCGGGCATAAGCCAATCAACATCGCACCCTGCAACAATAACGCCCGATAATACGGATTTATGGCAGTTTCTTGCAATTAAAATTCTGTCTCCGGGGCGAATAACCGCTTTCATTGAAGCTAAAATTCCCGTTGTTGCGCCCTGTGTTAAAAAGAAAGTACGCTCCGTATTATAAATTTCACATGCTCTGAACTGTGCATTTTTAATAACACCTTTAGGATTTTGAAGATTATCAAGCCCCTCGATTTCCGATAAATCTCTTTTATAAAACTCGTTCAATTCTTTTAAAACGGGGCTTTTTTGACTGTGCGACGGCGTTGTAAAAAGTGTTTTTTTAGAAGTGTTGTTAAGTAATTTCCATAAATTCATATGTTTATAATAAAATAATTTCTATGGATGTACAAGAAGAAATACAAAAACTACGCAAAGAAATTGAGTTAAATTCCTATCTTTATTATGTCCTTGATGAGCCGAAACTGGAAGATTACGAGTATGATGAATTGTTCCATAAACTGGAACGTCTTGAAAAAGAACACCCCGAATTAATCACCCCCGATTCTCCGACGCAAAGAGTCGGCGGCATCAGTGAAAAATTTGTTCAGGTACAGCATAAAAACAGATTATACAGTCTTGATAATTCAAACAACAACGAAGAATTGACAAAGTGGTATGAAAGAGTATTAAAAGAAGCCACACCCGATAATTCGGGGCAGATGTCTTTATTTGAAACCGCAAAAAAAGATATTCCTCTTGCGGTTGAATTGAAAATAGACGGGCTTGCAATAGCTCTTACATATAAAAAAGGAGTTTTTGTTCAGGGATTAACAAGGGGCGACGGCGTTATCGGAGAAGATATTACAAATAATTTAAAGACAATAAAAGCAATCCCCCTAAAGCTTTTTGAACCCGTTGATATTGAAGTCAGAGGCGAAATTTATATGCCGATAACTTCATTTGAAAAATTAAACCAAAAACAAATTGAAACCGGTCAAAAAACTTTTGCAAACCCGAGAAATGCAGCTGCGGGCACCGTAAGACAATTGGACCCCAAAATTACCGCTCAAAGAGATTTATCCATTTTTGTATATTTCGGGCTTTTAAATAATCCCGAAATCAAAACCCATTCACAAACAATGGAATATCTAAAAAAGCTGGGTTTCAGGACAAATAAAGTTTATCTTGCAAACGGAATACAAGAGGCAATTAAATATATAAACGAGCTTGATGAAAAAAGAAAACATCTTAACTATGCAACGGACGGCGTTGTTGTTAAGGTTGACAGTTTGGAATTACAAAATGAACTCGGGTTTACTTCGCATCATCCGAAATGGGCAACTGCGTATAAATTCCCGCCCGAAGCCGTTTGGAGCAAGCTTAAAAACATAACCGTTCAAATCGGAAGAACCGGCATGGCGGTTCCCGTTGCCGAATTAGAGCCCGTGAATCTTGCGGGAAGCGTTGTTTCAAGGGCAAGCCTTTATAATTT
>DVJH01000188.1 GCA_018710795.1 Candidatus Galligastranaerophilus gallistercoris
TGGGAAATAAATATAAAATTCTATCCAATAGAAAGGATTAAAAGAGTCTATAAATCCTTTCATAAAGTAACCTCTGGCTTCAATAAATTTCTTGTTATAAAAAGCAATGATTTCCGGTAAATCAGAAGAAATGTTCATTAAAGGCTTTATTTTGCCGGAGGCTTCTATGCCCCTAATTAAATCTATTTTATTAAATGGAACTTGAATATCTGCTGCTATATGAGCTTTCCCAAATAATTCTCTGATTTCTGGTAAATACTCTTCTATTTCTACATTATCTGTAGTTTTATCTGTTTCAAATTCTTTATATCTTTTATAAAGACTCTTTATCCTTAACCACATATAAAGATTACTTGAGAACTTATAAAACCATAGAACTAAAATACATATAAGTATTAATTTTAATTTATCCATTTAATCATTTCCTCTCTACAACAACTTCATTTCTATGTTGTGGTCTTTGAGGATGTAGTGAGCGTTTGAGAGGGAGACATCATCTTTGAAGGCTTGTTCTGAGGCTACGATTTTTGCCGGAGTATAATCTTCACACATCAATTTTACATCGTCTGCGGTTATTCCGTCTTTGCCGTAATCAAGACATATCAAAACTAAGCAATCTTCCCCGATTGAATATGCTCTCTTATCGTTTACACTCACCTCTTGTATCGGATAATCCAGAGGGATACCGAGTTTTAGCATAACTTCATATGCAACATCAAGGTCGTTTCTGTCCGGTTTAATTGTCTCCTTGAGCAGTGACATTCTTTGATAAATCTCATCTTTGTCTTCTGTAGGAGTAGAGTCCCATTTAACAAGATTAGATGTATCCAGTTTGAATACTTTAAACCCCGTATCCACGTTCTCGTTCTGTTCGTGGATTTTCTTTCCCGCACGTCTTATACGTTCTTTGCCGATTTCACAAATATTTTTATAGCCGGCTTTAAAAGCCTCGGATTTTTCGTCGCAAAGCTCAGGAAGCTGTACCATAATAAACTGTCTATTTCCGCCATCTTCAGCATTTAATTGCATAACAGCATGCGCTGTTGTTGCAGAGCCTGAGAAGAAATCAAGAACTATGTCATTTTCAGCAACATTTGCCATTTTGATCAAGTCTAAAATTAAGTTAACAGGTTTGGCATAATCAAAATATGATCTTTCAATAGTAAATAATTTTTTTATGTCTTCGGTACCTTTAGCATTAATATAATCATCTTTAAATATTGAAATAAATTGTTTTAACCTGTTTTACCCATCTCTTAGCTTCTCATAGACAATATATGTTCCATCATCTCTCTTTTCAAAAATAACATCACCTTCAGCGACTATTTTGTGCATTTTTTCTTTACCTAATCTCCAACGACCTTCAGTGCCATCATTTCTGATAGGATATACATCTTCACCATTTGGTCCTTTTATAGGGAACCACATTGAAGGAGAGTCTTCTCTTCGTGAACCAGCTCCCCATTTATTAAGTTCACGTCCTTTAGCATAAGCACCTTTTTCATCTTGTAGGTTAAGTTTTATACCTTCTACTTCAATTCCTCCAAAGATAATATTATTCAAATTTTTGGCATATATAAGTATATAATCATGTGTTATTCTTAAATATTTAGATTGACTACCGCCTTTAATTGCTTCTCGAGTAATTTGAGCTACAAAGTTTTCTTCCCCAAAGACTTCATCACATAATTTTCTCAGGTTAATAACTTCGTTATCATCAATCGAAATAAAAATAACTCCGTCATCTCTCAAGAGGTTTGAAGCCAGTCTCAAACGCGGATACATCATATTCAACCAGTTAGTATGAAATCTTCCCATTGTTTCAGGATTGGATTTCGTTGTCTGCTGAGTGACTTCCTTATACTTTGCCATCGGGTCTTTGAAATCATCTTCGTAAACAAAGTCGTTTCCCGTATTATACGGCGGATCTATATAAATCATCTTAACTTTTCTGTAATAAGATGTCTGCAAAAGCTTCAACACTTCAAGGTTATCACCTTCTATATACATATTCTTTGTACTATCAAAATTAACACTCTCTTCCGGACAGGGCCTTAATGTAGCTGTTGAACGCTTACCGGCTATCTTGTAACATTCAGACTTGCCTTTCCATTCAAACTTGTATTTTTCAAAATCATTATCAATATATTCCCCGCAAAGGTTCAGGAGCTTATCAATGTCGAGTTTGCCTTCAACAAAACATTCAGGAAAAATGCTTTTCAATTTTTCCTTATTTACCCCTTCAATATCCATACTTGAACCGCTAACTTTTTCAATATTTTCTACCATATAAAATCCCTATTCCTGACTTTTGCATGCAATTATCATACCATAAATATCGTTACTATGCTGGATTTTTAAGTATTTTAACTTATATCCGTATATGAGATATAAATCTCGAGATTATTACAACATAAGTACTTTTTTAATGAGAGTTGTCTTTTTAGATTTTCTTCTTAAATAAAAATTATGGTTGTTATCTTATATGGGGATTAATTAATTCATTTTTTAAGGTTTAATTTTTTAAGGAGAAAAATTTTGAAAAATTCGTTTTTAATTTTATTTTTGCTGTTTTTATTCCTGCCTTTAAATTTACCCGCCATGGGCGCACAAACGCATAATGAAACAAACATTCTTGCATATTCAAACGATGCATACAGACTTAAAAGAAAACTTATGCGCCTTGACAGAGATATTTATAAAAACGAAAGGCAAATAAGAAGAATTAAAGCTTCAAAAGATTTGTCATACAACGAAAAGAAAAGACAGATAAGAAAGCTTGAAAGAGAAATTTATTATGACAAAAGAGAATTATCAAGAATAAGGCTTCAATACAGAAGGGCATTGTCATAAAAATTGCCCTTTGTTAAAATTTGAATAATAAAGGAGAAAAAGGGGCAATATATGAAATTTTTAACCGAATATCTCTGGTTTAACACAAAAAACCACAGAGAATATATCAATATAACCGATAAAGTTGAAGCTATCGTTGAAAAAAGCGGAATAAAAGAAGGAATGGTTCTGGTTTCCGCTATGCATATAACGGCGGGAATTTATGTTAATGACGCGGAATCCGGGCTGATTAAAGATATTGACAAGTGGCTTGAAGAATTGGCGCCTTTTAATATCAATTACAATCATCATCAAACGGGCGAAACCAACGGAGATTCCCACTTAAAAAGCCTTTTAATCGGCCATGAGGTTATAGTTCCCGTTACAAACGGCTCTCTTGATTTCGGACCCTGGCAGCAAATTTATTATGCCGAATTTGACGGTCAGAGAAGAAAAAGAGTCATTGTAAAAGTTATGGGTGAATAAAGACAAATTTTATAATTTACACGGTTTAATAAACCGTGAGAGTAAAATGAATATTACCGCATATAATAACTCAAATATTGCTTTTCAATCAGGTCAAACAAAGATACTGTCAGATTTTGACGGAACTTTTATGCCCAAAGAATTTAACCATGATGTTATATGCAATGATAACCCGCCCATTGATAAAAACGCCTTCAATTCATATTTTGACGAATTTTCAAGGCTTCTTTCACCGGAAGATGAAAACGGCGAAACCGAACTTACCGTATCGACCGGAAGAAACCTTTTTGAATTTAACTATTATATGAAAAAAATTAAGGAAAAAGGCCTTAAAATCCCCGTGCCCGATAAATTAATAATTACAAACGGCGGTGATGAATTTATTAAAAATCCGAAGTCTGAATATTTTTCCTCAAACAGAGAAAATATGTTTAATGAGAACGATTTTAATCCTAAAAAACAAAAATATCTAAGAAAATTTGTCATCAACTGGGACGGTTATAAAATTAAAAACAGGGTTAAATCATTTATATCAAGGCTGCAAGGCTGCCCCGTGCTGCTTGAACCTTCGACACATCAGGGCATGTACGGTTACAGGGGTGATATGACCCTTCAGGAAGATATTCAAAAACTG
>DVJH01000189.1 GCA_018710795.1 Candidatus Galligastranaerophilus gallistercoris
TACCCTTGATTGCTTTTTCAATAGGCATTCTGGGATCCTTTTCCATCAATTCTTTAAAAGAAGCTGCTCTGAGACCTCCCGGGTATCCCGTGTGATGGTAATAAATTTTATCCGTTTCCTTTGTGCCCGATACTTTGATTTTTTCAGCATTGATAATGATGACAAAATCTCCGGTATCAACGTTAGGCGTATATTGCGGTTTATTTTTGCCGCGAAGAAGATTTGCTGCAACAACGGCTAATCTGCCCAATGTTTGACCATCGGCATCGATTAAATGCCATTTTCTTTCGACTTCAAGCGGCTTTGCGCTGTAAGTTTTCATTATATTTGCCTTTCATTTAACTTTTTAATGTATTCTATAGGGTCATCATACCCTGTTTTAATTAATGTAAGCCCGACGGGTTCAACATTTGCACCCGCATTTTCTCTTTGTTTCGACTCAAGAACATCCTTCATAAAAAAGGGGGTTAAGTTCTTCGATTCGATATAAAAAAGCGTGCCTACAATTGCCCTTACCATATTATAGAGAAACCTGTTCCCCACAATATCAATAAGAACATATTCCAAATCGCGTTTCGCATTTGCATAATAAATTATGCAATTTTTAGAAGGGTTATCCGAAACGGATTTAAAAGCGCTAAAGTCATGTTCCCCCGTTATAAAAGAAAGAGCTTCATTCATTCTTTTGATGTCAAACTTTTGCCTTGTATGAAAAGCATTAACATCAAAAACGCTTTTTTTATACGGCGAATTATTTATTTTATAGCGGTAATGCCTGTATGTTGCAGATTTTTGCGCATGAAAGGAAGCAACACTTTCAATTTGAAAAACCCGTATACTGTCAGGCAAAATAGCATTCAGTGAGTTCAGGAATTTTGATGTATCATTTATTTCAAATTCACAATCAAAATGCGCGGATTGGTTTTCTGCGCTGACCTTTGCATCGGTTCTGCCCGCCATTATGACTTTAGTTTTATTATTCTTTGTCAAAGTACAAAGTGCTTTTAATAATTCCCCCTGAACGGTTCTTTCGTTTTTTTGTTCCTGGGAACCGAAAAAATCGCTTCCGAGATATTCAAGGGATATTTTATAGCGTATCAACTTTTATACCAGTTGAATTAACGCCATTTCGGCCGCATCGCCTCTGCGGGGAACAAGACGCATAATTCTTGTATATCCGCCGTTTCTTGCGGCATATTTTTTTCCGATTACGACGAACAATTGTCTTAAAACGGTCTGTTTCGGAAGTTTTTCATCTTTTTCAAGAGTTTCTTTTACTTCGCCGGTTTCAAGATTAATATATTTGTCGGTTTCTTTATCGAAAATGAATTTAAGAGCCTGTCTTCTTGAAGCCAAATCGCCTTTCTTGGCAAATGTAATGATGTTTTCGGCATACGGTTTCAAGGCTTTTGCTCTTGCCATTGTCGTTGTTATTTCACCATGAAGGAAAAGTTCTGTTGCCAAAGATCTCATAAGAGCTTTTCTTTGGTCGGAAGCTTTTGATAAATGGTGTCTTTTGCATTGGTGTCTCATTTTTATTTACCTTATTTTCTTTAACTATAGTAATTCTAAATCATCAACGCCTTCGGGATTGGGTTGAAGATCAAGTCCGAGCTCGTGCAATTTTTCGATTACTTCGTCGGAAGATTTTTTGCCGAAGTTTTTAATGTTCAACAAATCATGTTCCGATTTTTTCAATAATTCAGCCATTGAATTAATGCTTGCACGTTTCAGACAATTATACGCTCTGACCGAAAGTTCCAAATCTTCGATTGTATAGTTTGAAGCGGGTTCTTCAACCGTTTCATCCTGCACATCTTCGGTTATTATTTGCGAACTTGCGGGTTGTCCCGAAATTGCGGCAATTTGTTTGAAATGGTCAATTAAAAGATTAGCGGCTTTTGCAAGCGCGGTTGTAACATCAACCGAGCCGTTTGACCAAATTTCAAGCGTTAATTTATCATAATCGAGAACTTCGCCGACCCTTGTCGGTTCAACAACATAACTTACCCTTTTAATAGGCATAAAGGCCGCATCTATGGGAAGCATATCAATCGGCATTCCGTTCTTTTGTTCTTTTAAAGGATCAACATTAACGTATCCTTTGCCCGTGCTTACCACGATATCCGCATGGAATGAACCGCCTTCGGCTATAGTACAAATCAAGCAGTCGGGGTTAACGATTTTTACGCCTGCGGGAAGCTGAATATCAGATGCAAGAACCGGTCCGGGTTTAACCGCATCAATTCTCAAATGCTGTACTTCATCCGTTTCGCATTTTAAAACGAGAGATTTTAAGTTCAGCATAATATCAATTACATCTTCAACAATCCCCGGGATTGAAGTATATTCGTGAGTAATACCTTCAATTCTGACAGCCGTAACTGCAGCACCTTCAAGACTTGATAACAATACTCGTCTTAATGAATTGCCTATTGTGGCGCCGTATCCTCTTTCAAGCGGTTCGATAAAAAATTTACCGTATTGTGAACCGTCCGAGCTTGTTGTGGTATTTACGTTTTTAATCTTAAGTTCCATTAATTTTCTCCTAATTATTTAGAGTAGTATTCAATAACAAGTTGTTCTTTAAATTCAGGGTCCATTTCATCTCTGTTGGGGACTCTGTCAAAGGTGATCTGCAAATTGTTATAATCAACTGTGAGCCAAGCATAATTCAAAGCCATATCAATCGATTCTTTAACGGTTTTGATATAATTTTTGCTTGATTCTTTAATGGTAACGACATCGCCGGCTTTTAAAATGTATGAAGGAACATCTACCTTGCTGCCGTTAACAAGAACGTGTGCATGATTTACGATTTGTCTTGCCTGTTTTCTTGTGATGGCAAATCCGGCTCTGAATATAACGTTGTCAAGACGGCTTTCGAGCGTCTGAAGCATAATTGTACCCGTAACGCCCGTTTTTCTTGAAGCGTTTTCATAATATCTTGCAAACTGTTTTTCCGATACAAGATATGTTAAACGGATTTTTTGTTTTTCTTTTAATTGAAGCGCATAATCGGAAGGTTTCTTTCTCATGGCGCCGTGCTGACCTGAAGCGTTAGGTCTCATTGACGATGTTAATTTACGGTTGGACAAATCCTTAACACCGAAGTTTCTGAATAATTTATTAGTTGGTCCCGTGTATCTAGCCAATTTTATTGCTCCTTATGTTTATACTCTACGTTTTTTAGGAGGACGGCATCCGTTATGCGGAATGGGCGTTACATCCTTAATTAATGTAATTTCAAGACCGGCAGCCTGAATAGCTCTGATTGCGGTTTCTCTGCCCGAACCCGGTCCCTTGATAAATACTTCAACTTTTTTCATGCCCTGGTCGATTGATTTTTTTGCAACCAGTTCGGCAGCCGATTGAGCGGCAAAAGGAGTGCCTTTTCTTGCACCTTTAAACCCGCAGGCACCTGCAGAAGCCCATGCAACGGCATTACCCTGCGTATCCGTTGAAGTTACAATGGTGTTGTTAAATGTGCTTTGAATATGCACAACACCCTGCAAAATATTCTTTCTTTCTTTCTTTTTGGTTTTTATCGGTTTAGCCATTTTATATTTCCTTTTAGTATTCTTAATTTAAACTACTTTTTCTTACCTGCGATAGGTCCTGTTTTTTTACCGCGTCTTGTTCTTGCGTTTGTTTTTGTTCTCTGACCTCTGACCGGAAGTTTCTTTTTGTGGCGGTAGCCTCTGTAAGAACCGATTTCTTGAAGTCTTTTAATGCTTAAAGATTCGTTTCTTTTAAGGTCGCCTTCGATTGTATAGTGAGCGATTTCATTTCTTAATTTTTTGATATCGTCATCTGTTAAATCGTCTGTTCTTAAATCTTCCGAAATGTTACAAGCAGCCAATATATTTTTGCTGGACGTGGGTCCGATGCCGTATATATAGGTCAATGCTATAACCATTCTTTTGTTACGGGGGAGATCAACCCCTACGAGTCTTGCCATTTATTTTTTTCTCCTATTGTTAATCATTTTGTTCCGCGGTTTTTCCGCCTGTTTAATTTTGATTTGTTTTAAATTTCCCGACGGTTTGTTTTTTACCGCCTGTCAAATTTTGTTTGGCGTAGTTTTAAATTTCCTAGCCGTTTATTTTTCCGCCTGTCAAATTTTGTTTGGCGTTGTTTTAAATTTCCTAGCCGCTCGCTTATTTCGGGCTTCATTACAAAATTCTTTATTAAAGAATTTTTTCATTCCGCAATCCGCTCGCGTTGGCGCACTTCGCACGGGCTTTGCCCCTGCATTCGTGCTACGGAAATTTAACCTTGTCTTTGTTTGTGTTTAGGGTATTTTTTGCAGACAACCGTTACACGGCCTCTTCTTTTAATTACTTTGCAATCTTTGCAGATTGGTTTTACTGATGCTCTGACTTTCATTATTTTTTCCTTTATTTATTTAAGTCTGTATGTAATTCTGCCTCTGGTTAAATCGTAAGGGGTCATTTCGACCTTTACTTTATCCCCGGGCAATATTCTTATGAAATTTTTTCGTATCTTCCCCGAAATATGAGCCAAGATTTCATGTCCGTTTTCAAGTTCAACTCTAAACATTGCATTCGGCATAGCTTCAAGGATAGTACCTTCAAATTCGATTACGTCTTTTGACATTTTTATCCTTTTTTGTTGTACTGAAATTGCCCACAATATATGAGCATAATTAATAATACATGTTGAAATCTTAAAAGCAAGCAAAAATAAAGCGGATTTAGCGATTTTTCCCTATTTTTTATTTTTTGTTTTTTTAAATATAAATATTATTATAGTTAAAATATTTATAAGTTATCTTGTTATAAAAGCGTTTGCGCCATTTTTATTAAGAATTGTAACAATTTTAATTTATTCTATTTATAAAAAAACAATTTAATAAGTTGTAATAATTATGTTATAATTAACGGGTTGATATTTTATGAGGATAGAATTTTGATTAACAATTTTAAAACGCTCACAAGGGCATACAGCCTTCCCGTTTCCATTACCCCGTTTTTAATAGCTTTTTGCTGCGCTTATCAAACAAACGGATTTTCCGACACAAGCTATATGTTTGGAGCAAATGCGCTTCTTATATTAATTGCAATAATTCTTGTGCATCTCGGCGGAAATCTTTTTGACGATTATTCGGATGTTTTAAAAGAATTAAGAAGCGGCAAAAGCCTGAATGAAATCAATTTCAGAAATAAAGAAAAAGCAAAGCTGATTTTAAACAAAACCTATTCAATGAAAACAGTCGGTAAAATCCTTGCCGTTATGTTTGCCGTTCCGATTCTGACGGGAATTTATTTTACCGTTCTTAAAGGCGGTGTTATTCTGGGTTTAATGATTTTATCGGGAATTTTATGCCTTTTTTATCCGAAAAGCGCCAAATACGGACTCGGCGAAATTACCGTAGGTTTAATTTTCGGGCCGCTTCTTATCAACGGAACATATTACGCTCTTACGGGCAACTTTGACCCGCAAACGGTATATTTTTCAATAGCATCGGGGCTTATGACAACAATTTTGCTTATGGCGCACAGCATTATGGATTACGAATATGATATTACAACCGATAAAAAAACAATCCCCGTAATGATTAAAAATAAACCCGCCGCAATTAATTTTATCGGATTTGTAATTTTGGCGGCATATCTTTTTATCATTTATACGGTGATTGAATACAACACATGCAAATTGTTCCTTCTTCCCGTAATATTAACTCTTCCTCTGTCAATTAAACTCGTTAATTCTTTATATGATTATATAAATATTAAAAATGTTCAATTTATTCCGAAGTGGTATATGGGCATTATGGAAAATTGGGAAGAAATCAAAAGAAATAATATGGCTTATTTTATGTACAGATTTTATCTTGCAAGAAATTTAGCCTCAATCTTTAATATTATTCTTGCAATCGTATGCCTGCTTTGTTTTAGCCCGGCAGGGGTAACAAAAATACAACAATTGGAAATCATCCGCACAATTAATATTCAATTTTAAGGAGAATAAAATGACCGATTTTATGCTGACGACAACAAGTTTTAAAGACGGCGACACGCTTCCTTTCGAGCAGATTTATAAAGGCCATGGCTGCGACGGAGGAAATACTTCTCCCGATTTAAAATGGGAAAACGCACCCGAGGATACAAAAAGTTTTGCAATAATTATGCATGACCCCGATGCCCCCGTTAAAAACGGCTGGTACCACTGGATTGTATTAAACATACCGAAAGAAACGACAAGTCTTGAGAAAGGACAAAAAATTAAATCACCAATGTTTGAAACGATGACAAGTTTTAACGAAACGGGCTACGGCGGCGCCTGCCCCCCGATAGGACACGGCGTCCACCATTATAATTTTAAAGTTTACGC
>DVJH01000190.1 GCA_018710795.1 Candidatus Galligastranaerophilus gallistercoris
CAAGTGGTAAGGCAGCTGGTTTTGGTCCAGCCATTTCGGAGGTTCGAGTCCTTCCGCCCCAGAATCTAAAATCCGATACAATAAAATGTATCGGATTTTTTATGGTTAATTTTTATTGCATTTTTTGCCCCGATGGTTTTAGTCGGTTTAAAATTAATAGTACAATCTGTTTAACATATTAATGATATAATTTAATTTGTATTGCTTTATTAAAACAAGCTTGAAGGAGTAATAATGCTTAATTATATGGAGAAAGCGGTTTCCGCCTGGGAAGGCTTTAAGGGCGGAAGCTGGATGAATAAAATAGACGTTTCGGACTTTATTAAAAATAACTACACACCATACACGGGGGACGATTCATTCCTTTGCGAACCTACATTCAGAACGCTTCAAATATGGGATAAAGTTAAAAAGTTAATGAAGCTTGAACATGATAACGGCGGGCTTTTAGACGCGGACACATCAACCCCTTCCGCAATAGACGCTTATGCGCCGGGGTATATAGATAAAGACAATGAAATTATTGTCGGATTACAAACAGACGCCCCCCTGAAACGTGCAATTATGCCAAACGGCGGCTGGAGAATGGTTGAAGCCTCATGCAAAGCGTATAACCTTAAAGAAGATGAAAATATTAAGGAAATTTATACAAAATACAGAAAAACTCATAATGAAGGCGTATTTCAAGCTTATACACCCGAAATCAGAGCATGCAGAAAATCGGGCATAATAACCGGGCTTCCCGATGCATACGGCAGAGGAAGAATCATAGGTGATTACAGACGTGTTGCGCTCTACGGCATAGATAGGCTTATTCGGGACAAAAAAGAGCAAAAATCACAAACCGATTATGCATATATGACCGCTGACATTATAAGGGACAGAGAAGAACTCTCCGAACAAATTTTGGCGCTTGAAACCATAAAAACAATGGCTGAAAGCTACGGATACGATATTTCAAATCCGGCTCAAACATTTAAAGAGGCTGTACAGTGGACATATTTCGGCTACCTTGCCGCAATTAAAGATCAAAACGGCGCTGCAATGTCTATAGGAAGAGTTTCGACATTCCTTGATATCTATTCGGAACGTGATATTAAAAACGGAATTTTAACCGAATCTAAGGCTCAGGAAATTATTGATGATTTTGTTATCAAATTAAGAATGGTAAGGTTCTTAAGAACGCCAGAATATAACGAATTATTCAGCGGGGACCCCGTATGGGTAACAGAATCAATCGGCGGAATGACAAACGATAACAATACGCTTGTTACAAAAAACAGCTTTAGAATTTTACACACTTTAACCAATCTCGGGCCCGCCCCCGAGCCGAATTTAACCGTATTATGGTCTAAAAATCTTCCCGACGGGTTTAAAAGATTTTGTTCAAAACTTTCAATTAATACATCATCAATTCAATATGAAAACGATGATTTAATGCGTCCGTATTTTGGAGACGATTACGGCATAGCCTGCTGCGTTTCCCCGATGACAATCGGAAAAGAAATGCAATTTTTCGGAGCCAGAGCAAATCTTGCAAAAGCGCTTTTATATACGATAAACGGCGGTGTTGATGAAAAAACGTTTGCCAAAGTGGCAGACGGGTTTGAACCGATTAAAACCGAATATCTTGAATATAACGATGTAATCAACAAGTTTGATAAGGTTATGGATTGGCTTGTAAAAACATACATCAACGCATTGAATATAATTCATTTTATGCATGATAAATATTATTACGAAAAAGCACAACTTGCGCTTATGGATAAAGACATCGTAAGAAAACTGGGCTGCGGCATTGCGGGCTTCTCGGTTACGGTAGATTCGCTTTCCGCCATTAAATATGCAAAAGTTAAACCGATAAGAAATGAAGATGGCATTGCAATTGATTTTGAAATCGAAGGCGATTATCCCAAATTCGGCAACAACGATGACAGAGTGGATGAAATTGCGACAAAATTAATTGAAACATTCATGCATAAAATTGAACTTATGCCGACATACAGAGACGCGGTTCCGACACAATCAATTTTAACAATTACCTCAAACGTTGTTTACGGCAAAAAGACGGGAAATACCCCCGACGGCAGAAAGGCGGGTGTTCCTTTTGCACCGGGCGCAAACCCGCTCCATGGCAGAGACCATTGCGGCGCGCTTGCTTCTTTATGTTCGGTTGCAAAATTGCCTTTTAAATATGCAAAAGACGGCATATCCAATACTTTTTCGATTATCCCGAATTCGCTCGGAAAAAATGACGAAGACAGAGTAAACAATCTTAAAGGTATGATTGACGGATATATGATAAACGGCGGTCAGCACATTAACGTTAACGTGCTTGACAGAGAAATGCTTAAAGATGCCATGGAACACCCTGAAAATTATCCTCAGCTTACAATCAGAGTTTCAGGGTATGCGGTTAATTTTATAAAACTTACCCGTGCACAGCAAGAAGACGTCATTTCAAGAACATTCCACGAAAAATTCTAAATAACGGGCGCAAATATCAGTTTGCGCCCGACAATCCTGTTTTATGCAATTTGAAAAAGATTTCGCATATATTCACTCATATTTATCGGGCGGCACGGTTGACGGGCCGGGAATCAGATTTGTTTTATTTTTGCAAACCTGCCCCTTAAGGTGTAAATTTTGTCATAACCCCGATACCTGGTTTTTAAACTTAAATAATAAAAAAGGGATTGATGAAGTATATAAACTAATTTTAAAATATAAAGACTTTTATTTTGCAACAAACGGCGGAATCACGGTTTCAGGGGGTGAACCGCTTGTGCAGTATGAATTTCTTCTTAATTTATTTACGCGCCTTAAAACAGACAATATACACACATGCATTGATACATCGGGATATATTGATATGAATGAAGATATAATCAAATTGATAAATCTTACCGATCTTTTTCTTCTTGACATAAAACATACAGACGACAGCACCCATAAATTCCTAACCGGTAAATCAAATAAAAAGGTCTTATTATTTTTGGATAAACTTGCCGAATTAAACAAAAAGTGCTGGATAAGGCAGGTTATACTTCCTAATTTCACCGATTCGATTGAATATATAGACAGCTTAATATCTCTTATAAGTCCCTATAGAAATTCTATAGATAAAATTGAGCTGCTTCCCTATCACACAATGGGAAAAGAAAAGTGGAAAAAATTAAACTTAAGTTATGAACTTGATATCGAGCCGCCGACAAAAGAGTGTCTTCATAAAATTAAATCTCAACTTGAAAAAAACGGTTATGAAGTATTGTTATCATAAATTTTATTTCAAACGCTGAAATTCAACCTTAAAGCTTTTGGGGTTATTTGCATAACCTTTTAAAAATATCATAAACGTTTTTAAATCATCTATATCCCCTTTAACAAAAGGAATTTTAAGGATTTTTTCCACATATGTTTCAGACATTTCTTTAGCGTCAAAAAGAAATTTGGTAATCAATCCGAGCGGAATTTTAAAAACTTTTATCATACCTTCCGTTTTTTTATCGTATTTTCCCCACATTTTTAAATCGGCATACTCGTTTTCAATATTATAGGAACCTTCAAGATATAAAGAAACCAAATCGTTTTGCATATAAATTTTTGCATTTTGAACCTGCTTATTTTCAAGGATAAAATCGCCTTTTATGTTTGAACTTTTGTCTTTAACAAGTTTATCGTCAATTTTAACAATATCGGACAGCGAAAATACAAACGGACGCTTCTTTTTTGAGCGGCGCACAATAAATTCAACAGACCCGATTTTAACAAGCTCGCCGTCATTTATCTCAAAGCTGCCGCATCCGTTTAAGGACTTAAAATTATTTTTAATATCAGCATGAAGTTTTGCGTTTGTTAAACCTTCAAAGTGGTCTTTAAGATTAAAAAC
>DVJH01000191.1 GCA_018710795.1 Candidatus Galligastranaerophilus gallistercoris
ACGGGTTTAAATTCAAACAGTCATAATTTCTGTTTAATGTATATTCTGTCTCAATCGGGGAGATTAAAAACCGATAAATAATAAAAAAGCCTGCAAAATGCAGGCTTTTTTAAAAAAATATGAAGTTTAACTACACGCTTGCTTTTGCCATTGCGCCTTTAACGATTTTAGCAAAGCTGTCAGCTTTTAAGCTTGCGCCGCCTACCAATGCGCCGTCTATATCGGATTGTGCCATTTGTTCTTCAATGGTTTCCGGTTTTACGGAGCCGCCGTATAAAATCCTGATTGAATTTGCGGCATTTTCGCCTTTAAGACTTTTAATCGTTTCTCTAATCATTTTAATAACTCTGTTTGCTTCGACCGAATCACAGGTTTTGCCCGTTCCGATAGCCCAGATGGGTTCGTATGCAATAACGGATTTTGCGGTATCTTCAGCCGAGATGTTTTCAAAGGCTTTTGTGATTTGAGTTGAAATGTGTTTATCGGTTATGCCTTCTTCTCTTTGTTCTAAAGTTTCGCCGCAGCAAACAATGGGAATTAAACCGTTAGCAAGTATTGCGATTGCTTTTTTGTTTATCATTTCATCTGTTTCGTTGAAATATTGTCTTCTTTCGGAGTGTCCGATGATGACGTATTCAAGATTTGAAAAATCTTTTAACATATCAATCGAAACTTCGCCCGTGAAAGCTCCTTTGGGTTCATAATAGCAGTTTTGCGAAGCCATTTTGATTTTGCCGCAGCCGCATTTATTTAATTCTTCGTTAACAACGTATAACGATGTAAAAACAGGCGCTATAACAACTTCCGGAAGAAGATTTTTGTCGATTTCCTTTAATTCGGCTTTTAAACCTTCGGTGAGCTCAACGCTTTGAGCGTTATTGTTGTGCATTTTCCAGTTTCCCGCAATAATCGGTTTTCTTGACATAATTAATTACTCCTTCTTTTAAACAAATCTTTTTTATAGTATGTATACTAACATAAAAGTTTTGAAAGTGTTTAATTTTATGGATGATGACAGTTTAAAAATTTGGCACCCTTTCTGGCAGCACGGGCTCAAAGAACCGATATTCGAAATCAAAGAAACAAAAGACGAATTTTTAATTACAAAAGACGGAAATAAAATAATCGACGGCATATCTTCCTGGTGGGTAAATACTCTGGGGCACAATAACCCCTATATAGTTCAAGCCGTTAAATCCGAACTTGAACTTATGCAGCAGGTAATTTTTGCGGGCTTTGTTCATAAACCCGCAATTGATACCGCAAAAAAACTGAAAAAATTTCTCCACGATAAATTTTCCCGCATCTTTTTTTCCGATTCCGGCTCCATTTGTGTTGAAGTGGCGCTAAAAATGGCTGTCGGGTATTATTTTAATAAATTTAACAAAATAAAAAGCAAAATCGTTGCAATGGAGCATTCATACCACGGTGATACTTTCGGCGGCATGAGCAGCGGTGCGGAATCGGTTTTTAATCTTCCTTATAAAAAAATGCTTTTTGAAGTTTTAAGAATCCCTTACCCTAAAGAAGGATACGAAGAAATTACCATAAAGGCTTATGAAAATATTTTAAAAAAAGAAGCGGATAATATCGGCGCAATTGTATTGGAACCCCTTGTTTTAGGTTCGGGCGGAATGATGTTTTATAAGCCTTTTGTATTGGATGAATTATATAATTTGTCAAAAAAATATGATGTAATGTTTATTTTGGATGAAGTTATGACGGGGTTTGGAAGAACAGGGACTATGTTTGCATTTGAACAGTCAAATATAACCCCCGATATTATATGCCTCTCAAAAGGGCTCACGGGAGGCACGCTTCCCGTTGCGGCAACCGTATGCACGGAAGAAATTTATAGTGCGTATCTGGATAAAGATAAATCAAAAATGTTTTTCCACTCTTCAAGCTATACGGCTAACCCCGTTTGTATGGCGGCGGCATCTGCCAACCTTGATTTATGGAAAGATAAAAAGCCGTTGGATGATGTTAAAAGAATTAATGATTACTATAAAACCAAGCTTGATAAATTTAAAAACGCAAGAATTTTAGGCGATATTTTTGCATTTGAAATCGACGGAAACCAAAATTCTTATACCGCATCTGTAGGGTCTAAAATGTATGAATATTTTCTTAAAAATAACGTATTATTAAGACCCCTCGGCAATACCGTATATGTAATGCCGCCTTATTGCATTAAAAATGAAAGTCTGGATAAAATATTTAATCTTTTGGAAAATATGCCCGCATTTTAAAAATCGTTAAAATTTGAAGCGGAATTGAAACCATAAAAACGATTACCCGAATAGGCAATTTACTTCACTTTTTAAAATTTTTAATATTATTAGTGTGCATATTCCACTCTCACTCGTAAACTGTTTTTTCCGAGACCTTTTTAGGTATCGGTTTTTTTTATTTTATAACCTTATCTTTATATTTTTCGATAAAATCATTATATTCAAGGGCAACTATATCGTAAAATATTTGATATCCCCTTAAGCGTTCAATTATGTTTTTATCCAAATTTTTAAAATTTTGAAGCCTTATTTTTGCTTCATTATAAAAATCTTTTCTTTTATTGTCGGGTGTTTGAAAAAGAAGATATGAAAACTGCAGAAATTCATGCTGCAAAAGCGCATACTTAAATTCTTCAAATCTGCCTTGTTTTGATATCAGTTCTTCGATTTTATCCGTTATTTTAAAAATATTAAAAAC
>DVJH01000192.1 GCA_018710795.1 Candidatus Galligastranaerophilus gallistercoris
TAAATCAACAAAATTCCATAAAGATGACAAAGGAAGAGAAGCGGCATACGTTGTCGACGAAGGCAGAATAAAGCTCGGCGGAGCAGGGCTGGCGCCTATAACGCCTGCGGTGTTACCCAATTGTGCCGGTACAATTTCAACGCTTTTTGCCTGAATTGGCATTGCACGTTTCAAAATTGTTTCTCTTATCGGATTTAATAAAATCTCGCCTGCATCTGCAACGCCGCCGCCGATAATAATTCTTTCAGGGTTCAAAAGATTAACTACCGAACTTAAACCAAAACCGATAATCTCACCCATTTTGGTATAAATTCTTTTTGCAACCGCATCCCCTTGAAGAGCGGCTTGCGCCACAATATACGGGCTTAATTCTTCGGTTGCAAGCTCTTTAAATTTGGATGATTTTCCGCCTTTTAGATATTCTTTGGCTTCGGCTACAATGGAAGGGCCTGAAGCGTATGCCTCCAAACAGGCATAATCCCCGCAGCCGCATATAGGGCCGTCAAACATATTAAGTTTAATATGCCCGATTTCACCCGCCGCATTTTTGGCGCCTCTTATTAATTTTCCGTTAAATACAAGCCCCGAGCCGATTCCCGTTCCTACCGTAATACAAATAAGATTATCACAGCCTTTGCCCGCACCGTATTTTAATTCGCCCAAAGTTGCAACTCTGACATCGTTATCAAGTCTGGTTTGGATTTTGAATTTGTCTTCCATAATTTTTGCAAGAGGAACTTCAACCCACCCCGGCATGTTGGTTAATAACCTTACAATACCTTCTTTATAATCAATCTGCCCGGGGAAACCGAAGCCTATTGCTTCAACGTTATCTTTATTCGTGTTTGTTTCACGCATTAATTCTTCAATTGCATTTTGAATATTTGCAATTGAGTGTTCATATCCTAAATCCGCACGTGTCGGCGTTGTGTTTGAATAAACAATTTTACCGTTTAAGTCGACAAGCGCCAATTTTACGTTTGTACCGCCGACATCAACTCCTATTCTGTACTTTTTCATATTCTCTCCCGATATATTATGTGGTCAAAAGCAATTATATCACCAAAAAACAATTAATTATTTAAACTGTGAATAGGGGCGGGAATTCTTCCCAATCTGTTTACAAAAACCGATGAATCGGCCCCGTTCATCCGCATAATCGGAGCCTCGCCCAAAAGCCCGCCGAATTTTACCCAGTCGCCCGCTTTTTTATTCGGAACGGGAATTACTCTTACTGCGGTCGTTTTTTTATTAATCATCCCGATTGCCATTTCATCCGCTATCATGCCTGCAATCGTCGTAACGGGCGTATCTCCGGGGATTGCAATCATATCAAGACCGACAGAGCAAACACTTGTCATCGCTTCCAGTTTATCAATCGTTAAAACGCCTTTTTTTGCGGCTTCAATCATGCCTGCATCTTCAGACACGGGGATAAATGCGCCGGATAACCCGCCGACATAGCTTGAAGCCATAATTCCGCCTTTTTTAACCGCATCGTTTAACATGGCAAGCGCCGCGGTTGTGCCGTGCGCGCCTGCGTCAGACAATCCCATTGCCTGAAAAATTCCCGCAACGCTGTCGCCTTCCGCGGGTGTCGGCGCAAGCGATAAATCAATAACCCCGAAGGGGATATCCAATCTTTTTGCAAGCTCTCTTCCGATAAGTTCGCCCGTTGTCGTTATCTTAAATGCCGTTTTTTTGATTGTGTTTGCAACTTCGCCCAAATCCGCGTCTTTTGGCATATTCTCTATTGCCCATCTTACGACCCCGGGACCCGAAACCCCGACATTAAGCGCACATTCAGGCTCGTTTATTCCGCAATAAGCACCCGCCATAAAAGGATTATCCGTTACCGAATTACAAAAACATACAAATTTTGCAGCACCCAAACCGTCTTTATCCTTTGTAAGCTCTGCCGCTTTTTTTATAATTTCTGCGGTTTTATAAACGCCTACCATATTTATTCCCGCCTTAGACCCCGCAAGATTTACCGAAGAACAAACTCTGTCGGTAACGGAAAGCGCTTCGGGGATACTTGCCATAAATCTTCTGTCCCCTTCCGTGCACCCTTTTTCAACAAGAGCGCTGTATCCGCCCAAAAAATCGACGCCGACTTCTTTTGCCGCCTTATCAAGAGTTTTTGCAATTAAGATAAAATCAGGGTTATCAATACTTTCGGTTATGATTGATATCGGAGTTACCGCTATCCTTTTATTGATAATCGGAATTGAATATTCATCTTCAAGCTCGTCTGCAAATTTTGATAAATTTTTAGCGTATTTTGTAATTTTGTCGTAAATCTTATTTGCCGTTGTTTTTGAATCGTTCGAGCAGCAATCTCTCAGGCTCAAAGCCAAAGTAACCGTTCTTATGTCGAGATGATGAACTTTTATCATCTCGATTGTTTCCATTATGCTGTTTACATCAAAATTCATTGCCATTATATTGTATGCATCCTGTCAAAAATTTCTTTTCTTTGAACCCATATTGTCATATGAAGGCTTTTTGCGGCTTCTTCCAATTTATCTTTAATTGTGCTGAACGATTCTTTTGAATTTGAAATGTTGCACAACATCATCATAACAAAATAATCCTGCATGATTGTTTGTTTAATATCTTCAATATTAACGCCCGTTTCATACATCGTTGTTGCAATTTTTGCAACAATGCCGGTTTTATCCTGCCCCGTTATGGTTACTATAATTTTTTCATCAGCCATTATTTAACATCTTCCTTAATAACAATTAAATTATTCATAATTTTCATTGCAACCGTAGGCAATACAACATCATTTAAACCGTTTGCAATGCTTATAATGCTTCCTGCTTTTAAAATTTGCTCTTCGCCTTTGTAGATAAATTTGTAATCCGTGTCTCTGTCAGATCTGATTGTAATTTTGTCCATTTTTCATTCCTTTTTTAACTATTGAACCAATTGTACGCCCGAACTTGTGCCCAGTCTTGAGGCGCCCGCCGCTATTAAATCAAGCGCCAGAAGCTTTGATTTTATACCGCCCGAAGCTTTAACGCCTATATTTCTTTTTGCAACGGAAGAATACATTAATTTAACGTTTTCAACCGTAGCACCTATGCCGTCTTTTACAAAACCGGTTGAAGTTTTAACAAAATCCGCATTTGATGTTACGCAATTTAAGCAGGCAACTTTTATTTCGGCGGAAGTTAAAAGGTCTGTTTCTAAAATAACTTTTAATTTTTTGTCTCCTGCCGCCTGTTTTTGCATTGAAATCTCATCTGCCGCAAGCTTATAATTTCCCGATTTTACCGCACCTAAATTAATAACGGTATCAATCTCGTCTGCGCCGTCCGTTATTGCTTCTTTAATCTGCGATATTGTCGTATTAATTTTATTTGCCCCTAAAGGAAAATTGACAACGCAGACAACTTTTATATCTTTTTTCGATTCATCAACCAGTTTTCTTGCAAGAGAAACATAGCAAGGGTTTATGCAGACTCCGAAAAAGTCATATTTTACCGCTTCATCAACCAGTTTTTTGATATCATCGGGGACAGCGTCCGGCTTTAAGTTTGTATGTTCAATATATCTTGATAATTCCATAAAAAGGATTATAGCAAAATAAGGTTTTTAGCGCCAGTTGTAAATTTTATTGAAGATTTGAGATTTTCAACAGTGATTTTTAAAATGTTATGTGCCGCTTCTTTTGTATTATAGGCAATGTGCGGAGTTATAAGAACATTTTTCATATTCAAAAGTTTAACCGCAACGTAGAAATTTCTGAAACAGTTTCCTTTAATCGAATCTATGCCGATTGAATTTTCTCTGCTTTCATATAAAACCTCCTCGCATTCCATAACATCCATTGCGGCATATGAAACAATTTTTTCTTTCAGCGCCTTATAGAGGCAATATGTATCTATAATCTCGCCTCGCGCCGTATTGATTATTACGACGCCTTTCTTCATTTTATTAAACGCATTTTCGTTAAACATATGAAGCGTATTTTCATTCAACGGACAATTTATGCTTATAATATCCGAATTTTTTAATAATTCGTCAAACGATACATATTCATATCCTTCGGTTTGATTGATATCATGGCACAAAACATTCATATTGAAAGCCCGTGCGATTTGAACGACTTTTTTTCCTATGGCGCCCGTTCCGACGACACCCATTGTTTTATTAAAAAGTTCAATTCCCTGATATTTGTTATCGTCTATTGTTTGATTTTTAATATCAATTGAAGCTTCAATAGTTTTTCTTGATACGTTTAATAAAAGAGCAAAGGTATATTCCGCAATGGAATGATCTCCGTAATGAGGAGCATTAAAAATATTTATTCCTTTTTCTTTTGCATAAGATAAATCAACATGGGAAAACCCCACGCTTCTTAAAACAATAAATTTTAAATTTTTAAATTTTTCCAATACTTTTTTTGATAAACTTGAAGTAATAAAAACCGATAATATTTCGCAATCGAGGGTTTTTTCATCAAGTTCCGTATCGCAATTAATTGAATGAGGAAAAAAGATTTTTTCAAGTTCAAAATCACAATTTTTTTCTAAATATTCTTTTTCGTATGGTTTAACATCAAAAAATGCCGCTT
>DVJH01000193.1 GCA_018710795.1 Candidatus Galligastranaerophilus gallistercoris
AATTCGCCCTTGATATCGTTATCATCCCCCCGCAATTTTATTTTTTCGGGACGAATGCCTAAAATAACCTTATTTTTGCCTTTTAATTTTTCTTTAAAATTATACGGAATATCAAATGAAAAACCGTCAATGACAATTTTATCTTCCTTTAATTCCGCATTAATCAAATTCATCGGATAAGCCCCCGAAAATGAAGCAACAAAAGTATTTTCAGGGTGCTCAAAAATTTCTTTCGGAGCTCCATTTTGGAATATTTTTCCCTCGTTTAAAATAACAATCTCATCTGCCATGGTAAGAGCTTCCGTCTGATCATGGGTAACATAGATAAAGGTTGTATTTAAAGTTTTATGGAGTTTTTTTATCTCAACCCTCATATTTGCTCTTAATTTGGCATCAAGGTTGCTTAAAGGCTCATCCATAAGAAAGACTTTTGCTTCCCTTACTATTGCTCTGCCAAGGGCAACTCTCTGTCTTTGCCCGCCCGACAATTCTTTGGGCTTTCTTTTCAGAAGATCGTTTAGCCCCAAAATATTTGACGCATATTTTACTTTTTCTTCAATTTCCTTTTTTTTAAATCCTTTTATTTTTAAGGGGAATGCAATATTATCATATACGTTCATATGAGGATACAATGCATAATTTTGAAAAACAAAAGCAATGTCTCTATCTTTCGGAGGGACATCGTTTACTTTTTTTCCTTCTATATAAATTTCTCCCGAATCAACTTCTTCAAGCCCCGCAATTATTCTTAAAAGCGTTGATTTGCCGCACCCCGAAGGACCCAATAAAACACAAAAAGATTTATCTTTTATTTCAAGGCTAATATCGGATAAAACTTTTTTTAAATTGTTATTATTTCCGAACGATTTATTCACGTTCTTTAAGGAAACGTCCGCCATAAATTATATTTTATCCATAGGAAGCAAAATGCAGGCAAGTGTGCCCTGGCTCGGTTTAGAATAAACCCACATATCGCCTTTAAGATTTTTAACGTGTTTATAAACGAGAGAATAAGTCAATTTTGCGCCCGTGAGCTTTTTGTTTGCATTCTCATCCAAATAATAGGGATTGAAAATGTTTTGAAGAATACTCGGCGTTAAAACAAGCCCCGAATCCTTAATTTCAAACAGGGCATACTGTTTTTTGGCGCTTTCATCGTCTGCTCCGTATCCGTTATTTTGCAAAAATTCAATGGGCGGATTGCCGACATTCATTGAAACAGAACCTATATCGGTATATTTAAGCGAAATATCAAGAATGGATTTTATTAAAATTTCAATTATGGCAGCGTCCGAATAGCAGCTTCTTGTCTGAAAAGAAGAAAAATCATAGGTAAAATTAAGCTTTTTCTTTGCAAATAAAACTTCATAGCTTTTTGCAATTGATGTTACAAGATCCGCCAAATCAAATTTTTTATATTCGTATTGATAAAGGTTTGATTCAGCTTCAAAATATCTGAAAAGTTTTTCAAGGTCATATGATAATTCGTTTGAATTTTTGTTTATAATACTTACGTATTTATTCTGTTTATCGGTTAATTCGCCGCCGACACCGTCATTTAGGGCTTTAGAAAAGCTTGTTACGGAATTTAGAAGAGAGAAAATCTCGCCTGAAATTCCTTTTAGGTATTTGTTTTTTTCGTCAATTATCTTTTTTGCAATCTCATATTCGCCCGAAATCATATTTTGGACTTTATAGCTCTGGGTTATATCTCTGATAGAAACGTATACTTTCTCGTTATCATCGCTTTTGGCGGCCGAAACCTCGACGTAAATATCTTCTTTGTTTGAATTGGCGGCTTTTGTAACCGAGAGCATGCCCGATTGGACAAGTTTATTTAAAAGAACGCTTCCGCCCTGAATATATTGGGAAAAATAGGATCCCGTCAATTCCATTTTTGAAAAGCCTAAAATTTTAAGCGCTTTTGAATTAACATCCAGAATTTTTCCGTCCATTGAAACTATTAATATTCCGTCAGGGAAAATTTCAAATATATCTTCTTTTTTGGGCTTGTTGAATATGGAAAAAAGGTTCATTTTAAGTCCGCTAACTACTACTTACATTTGAGCACATGTTAGCATAATGTAAAAAAAATTCAAATTTATTTACAGATTGATATTAATTTTTTTTAACCAAGGCTTCTTTTAATTTTATGTTGCTGGTATTTTAAAAGAGACTATGTTGTCCCTAAATCTTACATTGAGTAATATTTTTATGATTGCGGGGTTTTTATTATCCCTGTACACATGCGTTTCCAATGACGTTATTCAAACGCTCGGCACATATTTAAGCGCAAATAAAGAGAAGCCTTTTTGGATTTTATGGCTTTTTTCGGGCAGCGTTTTAATTTTAACATTTGCTCTGGGGTGGTATTTTAACAACGGGGACATGTCCTTTGGCAGACTGGAGAGGATTCCTTATGCCGGAGAATTTTATTTTTGGCATGTATTGCCGCCCGTTGTTTTAATATTTTTAACAAAAAAGGGAATGCCCGTTTCCACGACGTTTTTAATTTTAAGCGTTTTTTCGTCAGGTCAGGTTATAGGCTTGATGCTTGCAAAATCTTTTCTCGGGTATATTCTTGCTTTTATAATATCGATTTTTATTTATTTTATTATTTCAAGACCCGTTGAAAAAGCGTTTTTATATTCAAAAAATAAAAAAATATCCAAAAAGTGGCACATTGCAAAATGGCTTGCAACCGCTTATTTGTGGTCGCAGTGGCTCATGCAGGATGCGGCGAATTTGTTTGTATATCTTCCGAGGCAATTAAATTTTATACAGATGATGCTGTCCGTTTTTGCGTTTTTTATGCTTCTCGGGATAGTTTGTTACAGAAAAGGCGGAGAAATTCAAGATATAGTACGGCTTAAAACAAATACGCAGGATGTAAGATCCGCTACGATTATTGATATAATTTATGCAACAATTCTTCTTTATTTTCAGCATGCAAACAACATTCCCATGTCAACCACGTGGGTATTTATCGGGCTTCTTGCGGGAAGAGAGATTGCAATGTATAACCGTTTAAGATTTGAAACGCAGAAAAAAGTTTATAAACATGTTCTGAAAGATTTGTTCAAAGCACTGACGGGGCTTATTGTTTCAATAATAACCGTTATGATAATTAATCATTTTAATGAAATTAAAGCCGTTTTTCATCATTATATTAATCTTTAATTAAAATAAAATTATGCAAAAAATCCGCAAGGTCATATGCTTTTATTTTCATATTTTTTGTTTTAATTCCGAATTTTAAACTCCAAAGACAGGTGGGGCAGGTTGTAAGGATTATATCAGGATTTAGTTTTAATATATTTTCCGCTTTTTTTATTGAAAGAGAAATTGCGGTTTTAGGGTGTCTTATAAAAAAATCGCCGCCGAATCCGCAGCATTCATCAAACCCTTCCATTCTTTCATATTGAATATTTTCAATATTGTTTAAAATGTTTTCTATTTCTTCAAATGTTTTATTATCAAGATGACAGGGTTTATGAAACGAAATTTTTAATTTTTTATCGGATTTTAAGTTTTTGTTTTTATAAAAATCCGTAAAATAAATAAGTTTATTTTTTAATTCATCCCCTATACCTTCATAATTTTTAACCGTATCAAAACATGTGGCACAATCAAAAACCACTTTATCGTATTTTTTAATTAAATCAATATTTCTTTTTTTATATTTTTCATATAAATCCAATCTTCCTTTAACAAAAAAGGGAAGCGCACAGCAGGAAAAATTTTCTTTTTCGAATTTAGAAGGAATTGAAAATTTTAAGCCTATTGCTTTTGTGGCACAGCCGTTAAAATGGGCAATTTTTTCGTTCGGTTTTGTTGAATTTGTTTTTTTATAATATCTTCTTCCTATGGGATATTTAACTTTATATAAAATTTTTAAAAAAAGTATTTTAATTTTAAACATTAAGGCGCCGTAAAAGATTTTTTCAAATAATGTCATATTTTCTTCTTTTACTTTTGCAAAAATTTTAACTGCATCAATATCCGAAGGGCAGGCGGTTTTGCATTTTTTGCACCCGAGGCATAAATCAAGATTATATGCAATGTTTTTGTCATATTTTAAATCGCCTCTTATAAGCCCCAAAAGCTGCAAAAATTTACCCCTCAAAACGGAAGTCTCCGTTTGTTTTACTTTATATACGGGGCATACTTCCATACAAAGGGCGCATCTTGAACAGTTTATTATTTCTTTTTTAAGTTCATTATCCATAAATTTTGTAGTATAATTTTATCATGAAAAGAGCGCAGGCTACATTAGAATACGTTTTATTTACGCTTATCATTGTGGTTTTTTGTGTTTTGATAAGCTCGCTTTGGAACAGACACGCAATTATTCAAGGGGGGTCATTCGGCGTAATTGACCAGAATGAAGGTGTCCATGTTCCGGCTATGACAGAATAATATATCCCTTTTAAAAGAAGTTTGAAATGAAAAGCACAAAACTGAAAGATAAAAAAATTCAAATAATAAATTGTGATAAACCGGCACTTGAAGGCAAAAAGGGTGCAATAATAAAAGTTTCGGGCTGCGGACTTTGCGGTTCGGATATTGTTAAAATAAACCATGCAACAATTGAAAACGAAGATAAAATAATTTTAGGGCATGAAGCGATAGGAACCATTGAAGATATTAACGTTGAAATAAAAGGAAAGGGCGAAAATATTCCTTTTAAAAAAGGTGATGTTGTAGCTTTAGGGCATCATTACCCTTGCTTTAAATGCAAATATTGCAGCCATGGAAATTATTCAATGTGCAAAACGTTTAAAAATTCAAACATATACCCGTCGGGGTTTAGCGAATATATTTTTGTTAATGAAAATCATTTAAAGTATACGGTTTATAAAAAAAACGAGAGTTTATCAAATGAAGAGTTTTCGTTTCTTGAGCCTTTATCCTGCTGCATTCGGGCAATTAAGAGGGCGGGATTAAAATTAAATAAAGATAATTCAAGCTACAATTGCCTTGTAGTCGGTCTCGGGTCAATCGGGATTTTAATGGCGCAGGGTTTAAAAGCATTTCAAACAAATGTTTTCGGGCTTGATATCAATGAAAAAAGGCAGGAATTCGTTAAAAAATACGGAGTCTTTTTCAATGAAAAAATCAAATACGACATTATTTTTATGACCTCGGGAAGCTTTAGAGCACTTGAAACCGCCCTTAATTTAATTGATTTCGGCGGCAAGATTATTGTTTTTTCTTCAATCGAAGGAGATTTAGGGTATAAAAACAATGACATTTATTATAAAGAGCTTGAGATATTGGGAAGCTATTCGCCTTCGCCCGATGATTTATATTTATCGAGCATATTTTTAAAAGAAGGGCGGGTAAATGTCAAGGGTTTAAGCACCGACTATACGCTTGACAATTTGGCTCGGGCGGTTGATGATACCAAAAGCGGGAAGATTTTAAAGGCATATATCGTTATATGAAAATGAAAGCTGTAAGATATTATGGCCCGAGGGACATAAGATTTGAAGAAGTTAATGTGGAAGAACCGAAAGAAGGCGAAGTTCTTGTAAAAATCAAGGCTGCCTTGACCTGCGGAACGGACGTTAAGACTTATAAAAGAGGGCACCCCGTTTTAATTAAAAAAACGCCTTCCGGGTTCGGGCATGAATTTTCGGGCGATATCGTAAAATTGGGGGAAAATGTTGAAGGATTTAATATAGGCGACAGAGTTGTCGCCGCAAATTCCGCACCTTGCGGAGAATGTTTTTTCTGCAGGAGAGGCGAAGAAAATTTATGCGAAAATTTAAATCTCTTAAACGGAGCTTATGCACAATATATAACAATTCCAAAAGAAATCGTGCAAAAAAATTTAATAAAAATCCCCGATAATGTGCCCTATAAACTTGCCGCTTTTTCGGAGCCTCTGGCAAATGTTGTCCATGGAATTTCAAGAACACCGATAAATAAAGGCGACACCGTGGGGGTTATAGGAATA
>DVJH01000194.1 GCA_018710795.1 Candidatus Galligastranaerophilus gallistercoris
CTTTTGAAAATGTCTTATAAAAAGTTTTTTCAAAACTTTTTGTTTTGTCTTCAATAAGCATTTTTAATCTCACGAGATGAAAAACGATAAAACTCGTTAATATAACTTCAATAACCGCCGTTATAATATAGACTATTTCCATAATAAATGTATTATAATCAATATAGTGCCCGTTATCATCATAAGGTAGTTGTATTTATGCCGAAATTTAATAAAGCCTTAAAATTATCGCATTTAATAAGCAAGTCTTTAAAAACATTTAATTTTGAAGCGACAAGTTTCCCCGGAAAAATCGTACAAAAATTTTATCCTTCATTTTTAAAAGAATGCACACGCTACATAAAACACCCGAAAATTGCGGTAACCGGCACAAACGGAAAAACGACAACCTCGGGGCTTTTAACCGAAATTTTAAGACAGGCAAATTTATTCGTTATAAATAACAGGCTCGGCGCAAATATGCCGAACGGTATAGTAACCGCAATAGCGGAAGGGCTTTATTCCAAAATGAAAGATTCAAAACTTATTGAATCGGACGGAGCGGTTTTAGAATGTGATGAAGCTTATTTTTCCGTTGTCGCAAATAAGTTCGGCTTTGATTATCTGATAATAACAAATTTATTCAGAGATCAATTGGACAGATACGGCGAAATGGACATTGCAAGAAAAAAAATCATAAAAGGCATCGGGCTTAATCCGGATATTAAAATTATTTTAAATGCGGATGACCCCTCATTATATAAAATTCCCGAAAGTTTCAAATATAACGAAGATAAATTCATTTATTACGGAATAACAAACGTTGAGTATGTCGATTACGAAAAAACGTCAAAAAGCCCCGTTGAAAACCTTTATTGCGAAAAATGCAATGAGCCTGTGCAATATAGAAAAAGATATTACGCCCAGCTTGGGGATTGGTATTGTCTTTGCGGAAACAAAAGACACGAGCTTGATATAAAAGCAAATGTAATGGTTTATCCCGATAAAAATATTCTTGATGTTACATATAAAGAAAATACTTATACCTTTAAAACAAATCTGACGGGATTATACAACGCATACAATGCACTTGCCGCAATATCAGCCGCTCTTGTTTGCGGAATAAAAAAAGAGGAAATCGAAAAAGCTTTTGATAATTACAGCCCCGTTTTCGGGCGCCATCAGAAAATTAAATTAAAAGGAAACAGAGAACTTACAATTCATTTAATTAAAAACCCCGTGGGCGCAAGCGAAGTTTTAAGGGGTTTAAAAGGTTTAAAAAATTCAAGAATGGTAATTTCGATTAACGATAACTATGCGGACGGAAGAGATGTTTCATGGCTTTGGGATGCCGATTTTGAAGCGCTAAAAGATTTTCAAAACGTTATATATACAACGGGAACCAGATCTTATGATGCCGCTTTAAGGTTAAAACATGCCGGTTTTAACCCGATTTTACTTGAAGTCGGAGATAATACCGATAAAGTGGCAACAGCCGTTGAAAACAGCATAGAAGAATTGAACGATAACGAAAATTTAACCGTTCTGGTAACGTATACGGGGCTTTTAAACATACAAAAAAATATGAAACGTTTGAAGAAAAAATACGGGGAAGATTAAATTTCAAGCTTATCAACCATTTTAAAACCGTTTTCTTCATATACGGAAACAACGTTTTTACCGTTTCTTTTAGAATGATAAAGAGCTTTATCCGCAGCTTCTATCATCTCTTCAGCCGTTGTACCGTCGTTGGGGAATTGGCTTATTCCCATTGAAACCGTTGTTGTTACGACTTTATCATCGTTTGTATTTACTCTTAAATTGGCGATATTTTTTCTTAATCTTTCGGCAATAATCCCCGCGCCTTCTTTTGTTGTTTCGGGAAGCAAAATAACGAATTCTTCGCCGCCGTATCTTGCCGCAACGTCAATTTTTCTTACAGTGGTTAAAATCTGGTTTGAAACTTCTCTTAATATCTGATCGCCCACCAAATGTCCGCAATTATCGTTAATCAGTTTAAAATCATCTATGTCAAGCATAATAACGGACATATTATGTTTATATCTTGAACAGCGCCTTACTTCATTTTCAAGCAGCGTCATAAAATGCCTGTTTATATACAGTTTGGTAAGCCCGTCTTTTGTGGCAAGCTCATATAATTTGGCGTTATCGATTGCAATGGCTGCCTGATTTGCAAGAGATGTCATAAACTCCAAATCTTTTTGGTTAAACAATAAATCATATTTTTTGTTTGAAATATTAATAACTCCTATGGGCTCACCCTTGGTAATTAAAGGAACGCAAAGCAAAGATTGAACGTTTGCCATGCCGCCTTTTGAAACAAATCTCGGGTCATTAACGCCTAAGTTGGTAATAATTGCTTTTCTCTCCAAAAATACGGTGCCCGCAATTCCTTCGCCGACTTTAATTTTGGTGCATTGAATTGTGCCGTTGTTTATATTGTCCTCGACTCTTTTATCATTAAGACCGTATACAACTTTAACCTGAAGGGTGTTGGTCGAATAATCGTAAAGCATTAAAGAGCCCTTTTCGGCATTCAGGATATCGATTGCTTTTGATAAAATGACCTGCAAAAGCCTCTTTAGGTCATCAATAAAATTAACCGCCTGAGAAATGTTGTATAAAATTGAAACGTTATATAAAGACTGCTGCAAATCTTCGATTTTTTTATTCTGTTCTTTTTGAAGCATAAGTTTTATGAGCATAGGCTCAATATATTCAAAAACCCTGTTTAAAAATTTCAGGGTATTGGCGATTCTATCTTCGCTTTCTTTGTCATTATTTCCAAGAAAACAGAAACAAACGGGCATATTATCATTTCTGTTAAAAAATACCCTCATATATTGAACGTTTAAGTCGTTAAGACCGTTTTGCTCCCAAAAGCTTCCGTACAGTTTTTTGTTTTCTTCATTTTCGATTTTTATGATTTTGTCATAACTTATAACCGACCAGAAAGCTTCGTTTTCGTATTCAAAATATTTATCGGCAAAGGGGACTTGATTTGTCGGTATATTTTTAAAAAGATTTTTTTCCAGCGCAAAGAAATAGATATTATCCGAATTAAGATAATCCGACAAAAAATCAGATAATTTAGACACCAAATCTTCAATGCTTATTGCATTGCTTGCGATGGCGCTTACTTCAAACATTCTGTTTAATTCTATTAAAGAATTTTCAATTGATGAAATTTTATCAGACATTATAAAATTACGGCTTTTTTTCCTTGCATTATAAGGGTATTATAAAGTATTATTGAAATAATGACAACAAAAATAGATACGCAATTTATATGAAAAATCCCGTCATAAGAAAATGCAAAAGCTGCAATGAATTAAAAAACAGGGATTTGATGATAAAAATCACCCTGAACAATAATAACCTTTATGTTAATCCCGATTCAAAAACGGTCGGCAGAAGCGTTTATGTCTGCAAAAATACGGAGTGTATTAAAGCTTTAATCAAAAAGAAAGGCATTAAGAGAGGGT
>DVJH01000021.1 GCA_018710795.1 Candidatus Galligastranaerophilus gallistercoris
GCAAATTGTTTTAGATAAGGGTAATAATGCCGACTGGTTTAATGCAAAATGGATTTGCTGGACATTTACGGTAAGCACGATAGCGGGAATTATATTTTTTATAACCCAATTAACAAGAAAAGACACTCTGATTGATTTAAGAGTTTTTAAAGACAGGAACTTTGTCGCTGCAACAATCATTATGGTTGTAATTCAAGCGGTTCTATACGCAACGCTTGCCATTTTGCCGCAGTTTTTACAGAGCATGCTCGGATACACCGCATATTTAAGCGGCGCCACCATGATGCCCAGAGGCATAGGCGCATTTATTTCGACAATATTATGCGGATATTTATCCACGAGAATTAGCGGCAAACTTCTTGTATGTATCGGGCTTATTTGTGTTACAACGGCAGGGTTTATGCTCGGCATGCTAAATTTGCAGATTTCAAACATTAATATAATTTTACCCAACATCATAATGGGTTTCGGCATGGGTTTCAGCATGATTCCTTTGCTTGCAATGTCGGTTGAAACACTCTCCAATGAACAAATGACCAATGCTTCGGGTATACAAAACCTGTTAAAAAACATAGGAGGCGCCGTCGGGACAAGCCTCGTTGCAACAATGCTTACAAGATTTGCACAGGTTCACCAGCACTATATGGTAAAAGAATTGACACCCTTAAATCCTGTATTTGAAGCAAAATTAAGCTCGACCGCAGGAGCCCTCGGTGCGTATACAAGCCCGGATATGGCAAATTATATGGCACAATACAGCCTGTACGGACAGTTGATGGAACAGGCAAATTTATGGGCATTTATTGACTCATTCAGGATTTTTTCAATATGCTGTCTTGTTATAATTCCTTTATTGTTGCTCATTAAAACCCAAATGGGGCATGAGCGGGACAAAAAACGACAGACAAAGTAAAATTTATGCTAAAATTGTTTTAGATTATGTGCCTGTAGCTTAGCCGGATAAAGCGTTGGTCTCCGAAGCCAAAGATCGTGCGTTCGAATCGCATCAGGCACGGATTTTAAAAAATTAAAGGCTTATTTGAAAATAGCACAAAAACAAACGAGTCTTTTTATTATAAAATAATACTATGTTGAGACAACTTGCACCCGTTATATTATTAACAATATCAAATATTTTTATGACATTCGCTTGGTACGGACACTTAAAACATAAAAGCGCCGCATTATGGGTCGTAATACTTATAAGCTGGGGGATAGCATTTTTTGAATATTGTTTTCAGGTTCCTGCCAACAGAATAGGTCATGAATTTTATAATGCGGCACAATTAAAAACAATACAGGAAGTTATAACATTAATTGTATTCAGCGTTTTTTCCGTCTGTTATTTAAAAGAAGAATTCAGGTGGAATTATTTGGTCGGATTTTTGTTTATTATTCTTGCGGTATTTTTTATTTTTAAAAAATGGTAATTAACCGAGCTTATTTAATGAATTTTTATTGTCCCCGTTTTTTGAATCATTTTTATGATATGAAGCGCATTTTGCCGCAATTAAGGGGGTTACGATTCTTTTTGCAAACACCGATGCCAGTATAAGAGTTGATAAAGCACTGAATGAAGCCTTTGCGCTTTTAAGAGCTTTGGGGTCATTTTCAAGAGATTTAAAAAGCTTATCCGACACAAAATTCTGGAATTTGCCGCCTGAAATTAAAAGCCCCGTGCCAATCTGGGTTACGGCAGTTGCAAGACCCGAAGCGGCGTCCATTTTAGCGGTGAATGCTTTTTTGTCTTCCGGAATTTCATCATTATGTAATGTATTTTCAACACGAAGCGCATAGGCAAAAACATCCTTGGAAACGCTTGTTACAAGAAGCGTTCTGGATAAAAATTTGGGGTCGTTCACGCTTTTTGTAATGTGTCTTTTTATCAATTTGGAATTAGCAATATTTGAGGCTATTTTTTGCAGACTCATAGTTTAGCCTCCTCATTATTTTTTGCCGAATTTATGAAAGTATCCATATCTATATATTTGGGGGGAATTTTATTTCTGTTTCTGTGTTCGTAAATTTTATTCATGATTTTAGGGTGCGCCCAATTTTCAATTGCGCATAAAATCGGAGTAAGCGTAAGTGCGGCAACGAAACAAATTCTGTTTTTCAAATGGAACTGGTTTTTATAAGCCTTTTCAAAACGTTTAAAAGAATCTTTTAGTGGGGCTTTTGCGCTGTCGCCGAGCGTTTGAAGGGTTTGAGAAAATTCGTCCGCCATTTTTTTGGTATATCCGTTTTTATTCAGATTTTCAATTAAATCAGGCGCCATTTCTTTAACGGTATCATCAGCGTTTGAAACCTGTTCTATCGTTTTAACGAATTTATCTCTAAAAAGTTTTTCATTATAGGAAAATTCATCGGGGTTTTTATCAAAAAAACCTTTGTTTGCATATTTTCCGATTAATTTAGACCCGAAAAAAAGTACGGGCGCTTCAAGCCCCAATTGTATCGTCGCCGCCACAGGGTTTTTAAGCGCCGAGAATTCTTTTTTATCTTTAGGTTCGTCTGATGCCATCATAATAACGAAGGGAACAACAAGCGCTTTGCCTAAAAAATCGCAGGCAATACTGACGCCCTCGCCCATTTCTCCCATATCGGCAAAAGTTTTTGCGACTTTTGAAACGGCATTTTGAGGTGCGCCTTTAAATTTCGGACAGTTATATAAAGATGTGGTATTTTGTACTTTCATAGTGTGGCAATATAGTAAAACTTGTAAAAAATAAATTTTACATCAAAAATTGCGGCAATAATATAAGAAAAATTAACATCAGCCGATTTTATAAGGTTTTTTTATATTTATATGCAAAGTTTTTTTAAAAAAATAAACTGTATTCAAAATTGTACAAGCCGTGTGAGCGTTGCGAACAACGGATTGTAAATGAGCTAACCGTAGGTTCAACCTGGAAACCGATTTTTAGAATAAAAATCGGGATGACAGGATTTTGTTCCTGACGACCCGTTTCGTCCTCAAGCAGGTGCGCCTGCAAGCTTCGCTTGCATTTTTCTAAACGGCTCCATCGAACCTTCGGTTCTCCATTCGCCTGCCCCGTAAAAACTTGACATTTAGTCAACTTTTTTACG
>DVJH01000022.1 GCA_018710795.1 Candidatus Galligastranaerophilus gallistercoris
CGCTCTTTTTTCGTATTCTTTGCCTGTTAATACCGCATAAATTTTTTTTTCAACTCCTGAAGCGCGCCTTAAAATTTTAAATGTTTCGCTGCGTTTATCTTCTTCTTCCCATCTTTCCGGCATGCCGTACATATAATCAAAATTTTGTTTTGCATAATAGTCGGTAAAATCTTCAAGGCGGTAATTGTTTTGTGCCGCAGGCGCCTTTTTTTCAAGATTTTCCCTGAATGATTTATCAATTGTTCTGTCGACAATTATCGGTCTGACTTTTCCGAACGATACATTCCCCGTTTGCATAGAATTTTCTCCAATTAAATCTCTCTCGACTTGATACTATAATGCCCGTAAAACATTTTTTTTGCGTTATTTTTTATTTTTCTTTAGATTTTTTAACATCTTGATATAAATAACGATTAAGAAGATAATTGTTATTGGGTTTTATTATGGAAAAAACGTCAAACAATAACATTTTTAAAATATCGGCGGTTGTAATTTTATATGCGTTAATTACCCTTGTTGCGGTCTTTCGCCATGAAATATGGGCTGATGAGGCGCAGGTTTGGATGATTTGTAAGAATTTAACGTTTTTCGGATTGTTTGAACATCTTGTTAATGAAGGGCATCCTTCGTTTTTCTATTTGCTTTTAATGCCTTTTGCAAAACTCGGCTCGAATATAATATATATGCAGCTTGTCTGCTGGCTTTCTTCGGTAATTGCCGTATTTTTGCTCTGGCGTTATTCAAAGTTTAATACATTAACAAAAACAATAATTACATTGAGCGCCCCTTTTTTATATTTTTTCCCTGCCGTTGCAAGAAATTATTCCCTGATTGCTCCTTTAGTGTTTTCTCTTGCAATTTTGCACGATAAAACTGACAAACACCCTTATCTTTATTCTTTTTTACTTGTTTTTCTCGTGAATACCCATGCAATTATGTTTTGTTTTTCTTTTCTTCTTGCATTGAGGTTTTTATACAAGAATGTATATATTCAAATCAAAAATAAGTCGCTTGATAAAAGCTGCGCCGTATCGGGCGGAATTATTCTGTTCGGTATTTTTGCGCTCATTTTTCAATTAATGGGAACAACTTCAAGCAATTGCTTTATAAAATTCGGCACGGACGAAGTTTTAGCTTCCGCAATAAGGGTCATCCTTTTATTTTTATTTAATTCTTTTGATTCTCATTATCTTCATTCGCACATTAAATATTTTAACCCTTATACTTTGGGGTGTATAACATGCGTTATACTTTCTTATTTGTCATTATTTGTATATTTTCTTATAAAAAATAAAAAACTCTTTGCTTTTTTGCTTTTATCCGTCGGGTTTCAATTTGTGGTATACATTTTGACATATAACTATTACGTTTTTCCGACAAGGATATACAGCTGTTATATGATTTTTCTTTTTTGCTGCTGGGTTTTATCCGATATTAATGCAAAAAACAATATCTCAAATAAAGCGATAAACATTCTTATTTCCTTTATGTTTATTTTGACTTTATGGAACGGCATTTTTAATTATTACGGTGATTTTGTTTTTGAATATTCGGCTTCAAAATCAACCGCAGCATATATAAAACAAAATATTAACCCTAAAAATTCAATTTTATTTATTGATTTTCCCCCGCCGAGCATCCCTGTTGCATATTATTTAAACGATGTATATGATTTAAGGGATGTAAGAAGCGGTAATGTCCCCTTTAAATATGTCCGCTGGACAAAATCGCTGTATAAATATCTTTCAGACAGGGAATGGGAAGAGCTCTTTAAAAAATACAGAGAATCGGGAGAAACAAAGGATTTGTATGCGGTTGTAATATACAATATTTTTAAAGAACCTAAAAACCTAAACACGCTTGGTGAAAAATATTTCGATTTATTTTATGTCTCCGGAGACGCCCTTGATTATGTTGAAAGATTTAAAATCTATAAATACAAATTTTAAACTTCAAGCGAATTTTCAATCCATTTAATATATTTTTCGTATCCGTCCTGAATATCTATACATAGAATTTCAGGCACTTCGTATGGATGAAGCTTTAATATAACGTCTTTAACCCCGTTAAAAAGAGGAAGCCTTGTTTTTATAATCATTAAAAATTCGTTATCGGTTGTTATTTTGTTATCCCAGATATAAATTGATTCAACGGAAGGAATAATGTTAATACAGCTTGAAACTTTTTCATTCAAAAGCGCCTGTGCAATTTTTCTTGCGTTTTCTTTGTTATCTATTGTGCACAAAACTATAACAGAATCCATAAAATTTATTCTACCATACATGGGATAATATTGTAATATGCAGCGAAATAATATAAAATATCCATGGCGATTATACCGCAAATTATATACCATATTTCAATTGTTTGGAAAAAATGAAATTATATTATTGTAATATTAATAATTTTGGCGATATTCTGAATGAATATATTTTTAAAACCTGTTTTAATATAGAAACAGAATTTGCATCGTCCTGGGAAGCGGACGCCATCGGTATAGGTTCAATTATGGATAGGTGCCTTTTGCAGATAAGAGACACTATACCTTTTATTTTAGATAAACTTTTTAATTTTAAAAAACCTCTCTATATTTTATCAAGCGGTTTCGGGCACCCGACCGTTCATTATACAAAAAAACCGAGATTCTATCATTCTGCCGTTTTAAAAAGAAAAATCTTGCCTGTCTCTTTAAGAGGACATTTAACCAAAAATCAGCTTGATATAATCGTATCTTCTTCGGGAGAGAGGGGTAAATTAAAGCCCCCGGTTCTTGGTGACTTAGGGCTTTTATCATATAAACTGGTTGAAGATATTCCTTATGAACCCGTTTATAAAATAGGGATATGCCCTCATTACGGAGAAAAACATTACCCCGTTTTTAACAAAATTTTAAAAGAAAATGCCCCGAGTATAATGCTTGATACGCTGGATAATCCGATTGAATTTCTTACAAAAATGAAACAATGTAAAACGGTTATATCTTCAGGGCTTCACCCTTTAATTGCGGCGGATTCTTTGGGAATTCCCAATTTATGGGTAAGAGTATCCGAAGGGCAGCAGATTCATAAATTTAAAGATTATTATTCTGTTTTTAATATCGACCCCAAGCCCTGTTATATAAATGACACAACGGTTGATGAAGAAATCATAAAATCCGCCTATAAGATTGATAATAAAGAGTTAAAAATGAAACAAAAAGAACTTTTTGACGTTCATAAAACATTTTTTTCAGAAACCGGATTGAATTAAAGTTTTAATTTTCTTCTCTTACTCCTCTTGCATTCGGTTTAACAAAAAATAACGTAAGCCCCAAAATTCTTATTTTGTATCCTTTCCAGGTTTCATCATATGAAAACATTCTATGATACCATTTGACGGTCATTTTTTTATAATTTTTTGCATCCTGTCTGCAGATGGGGTTAAAAACTTTATCCCCCGATGAAATGCTTCCTAAATGATAAACTATCTGCCCCGAGATTCTGTAATTTTCTTTCCTTCTCTCTCTCTCTCTCTCTTGTTGCTTTTTATATTGATAATAAAGCCATACATCACCGTATACGATTTTTAATTTATCGGGGATAAAAGGGTATGTATCTTTATAAAAAAACATCATAACCCCGAAAGACATATCCATATATTTTGTTTTTTCAAGGTATAAATCCGTTTTTTTAGGGTTTTTTATTTCGTTTGTCGTTATTATATAATCTCCTGAATTCATCCCGACAAGCCCCATTGACCTGTTCATTTGTTTGATGACATCAGAGCAAAAATTCTTCGCAATCATAATATCATCATTTAATAAGCCGACAATTTCCCCTTTTGCTTCTTTAA
>DVJH01000002.1 GCA_018710795.1 Candidatus Galligastranaerophilus gallistercoris
CCTTACAAACGAAGAATGCAAAATACTTTCGGCACTTTTATTCGGACTGGAGAAAGACGAGATGATATCTTATATACCCGCTCTTAAAGATTGGGAATCTTTGCAGTCTAAAATGGCAAAAATAACAAAAAAATTCCATGTTGAAAACATTACGCAGGCAATATTCAGAATAATTTTATTAAAACCTTATATATGGGCTCGTTTAACCTGTGATGAAATATATTTTGAAATAAAAGAGATAAGAAAACTTGTTCAGGTTTGATTATATTTGGCGTATTCTTTGGATTCTTCTTCCCAAGCGGCTCTATCTACCTTAAGCGCATGGTTCCAGAATTTTTCAATCTGGTATAAATCTCTTTGTTCATAATGCATGATGTGAACAACCACATCGCCGTAATCAAGCAAATTCCAGCTGTTTTTTGAATCGTTTTCGTTTCCTTTAGGAATTCTGTCAAAAAGCATTTTTATTTTTTCTCTGACATTTGTTGTAAGCCCTTTAACCTGCGGCGTGCTGGCTGCGGAGGCTATAACAAAATAATCAGATAAAACGCTCACGTTTGCCACGTTTAAGATGACAATATCCTTTGCTTTATTATCATCAAGTATTCTTGCTATGACGCTTGATAATTTTTTACTTGTAATTTCTTCCATTAAATATTTCCCGTTGTTGAATTTTTATCGTTATCTAAAGATTTTATGTCTATGTTTTCTTCAGGCTCGCTGTAATTTAGGGGATTTACGTTTTGTTCGATTTCAATGTTTACTTCCTGATCAAGCATTTCAATTTCATCTTTTGAATATTCTTTAATTTTTCCGTCTTCAAGTTTGGCTGATACTTTTTGTTTTAAAAAACAAATAGATGCAACTTTTGCAACGCCGTCGGGTGTCATAATGCCCGAACCTACGGGCGGAAGCATTTTTGCGATTTCAATATAGTTTGAATATTCATAATTTAAACAACATAGCAATCTTCCGCAAGCGCCCGTTATTTTTCCCGGGGTTAAGGGGATATTCTGGTCTTTTGCAAGTTTTGTCGATACAAAATCAAAATTCTTTAAAAAGCTGCAGCAGCAATAATTTTGTCCGCAAATTCCCTGTCCTTGCAATAAAGCGGTTTCATCCCTGACGCCTATGTGTCTTAAATCAATTCTGACCCTTTTAAATTCAGAGGTTAAATCTTTTAACAGTTCTCTGAAATCAACTCTTTCCGGTGCCGTGTAATAAAAAGTGATTTTTTTTCTGTCGAATGTATAAACCGCTTTTGTAAGATTCATTACAAGTTTTCTTTTGCCTGCAAATTCTCTGCATTTTAAAAGCGCTTTAATTTCAAGTTCTTTTTGCTCTTTATATTTTTCAATGTCTTCATCGGTCATAACACGGACAACACTTAATGCTTCGGGTTTATATTTTTGCCAGTGTTTTGAAATTTCTTCGTTAACCACTATAACTTTATGAACTTCTTCGCCCTTTTCGGTTCTGACAATTATAAGCTGATCCTGTTTAAGATTAACGTCATCTTGAACCTTCAGCGGGTGAAATGTGTTTTTTATTAGTCTGACTGCGAACTTCATAAAAATGATTATACAATAAAACTTTTTTATATTAAAATGTATATAATGATGGAATTAAACAACTTAACATTCAAGAAAAACGATATTGAAAAACTTTTATTGAATTTGGACTCAAATCCGTATTCGCAAAAAAATAAAGATTTCAGATATACTCTTTCTTTGATATATGAACTTATTGAAGAAGAATTCCCCGATACATTTGATACAAAAAACAATGTCTTAAGAACAACGGATATATTCCTTGAAAATAACGGCAATGAAGTTAAAATCTTTATTACTCCGCCGTATAATTTTGATTTTTACCTGAAATCAAGAGGGTCTTTATATAAATTAAGAACCGAATATAAGGGAGATAAAACGGGATATAATATCCCTTTGGATTTATTTTTTGAATATTTTACGGGTGTCGGAGAAAATGTCGAATTAACGGATGATGTATCAAAAACATACCGTTTTTATTTATATTTAACCCAGTTTGTCAAAAAAACGGTTGAAAAATTAAATTTTATTCCGACCGTGCAATTCAGGAAAGATACGTTTTCCGTTATTTATGAACCTTATTTTCAAAATAAAGAATATTTAAAAAATTATACGGAAATTATCAATAACGATATTTTAGATAAAGAAACAACCAAAAAATTAATAGACAGATATCTTAATTATCTTATTTTTACGTTTTTAAACGTTAAGCACTACAAATTTAAAGACTTAAAAGCTGCAATTTATTTTGTTAAATATACAAGTCATAAAAGAATATTAAAAGGCCACGACCTTGCGTCCGATATTCAAATTTGGCTTGATGAGATGAGCCTCGGCACATACAATGTCGTTCCCGTCTTTAATATTGAAAAATTGGACGGCGAAAGATTCTTAATGAAAATTAAAGCTAAAAATAAGCTTGAAAATAAAATAATAGAACTGGACGAATTAAGCGAAACCGATAAAACAATAGTCGAAAAACAAATAAACTGGGCGACAAAATATATTGAAGACCTTGAAGATGTTACATTGGAGCTTGATTTATCGGGTGTTTACAAGTTAATCACGCAAATTACGTTTTATCTTGCCCAGGCAGGCATGGAAGTTAATCTTCCTGAAGGAATGGAGAATGTTATTATCCCCAGAGCCTCAATCAATGCCAAAATCAAAGAAAAAAGATTATCGGATATTGAAGAATTTTTCTCTCTTCAAAACAATTCATCAATTTCGCTTGATGAAATTATGGATTTTTCAATTGAGGTTGCTCTCGGAAACGAAAAAATTTCGGCAGAAGAATTCAGGGAACTTGCCAAAAATACAAACGGCCTGATTGAATATAAAGGCAAATTCATTTTAATTGATAAAGAAGAAACCGATAAATTATTATCCAGATTAAAAAAGCCCGATTTCGTGATGAACAAAATGGAATTATTGCACCATGCGCTCTCGGGTAAAATCGACGATTATGATTTTGATTATGACGCCGCATTTGCAAGAATAGTTTCCAATTTCACAAAAGTTGAAGATATTGCGCTTCCAAAAAATCTTCAAGGCAAATTAAGACCTTATCAGGAAATCGGCTACAGATGGCTTTATACAAATACGACAAAGGGTTTTGGCTGTTGTATAGCGGATGATATGGGTCTCGGGAAAACGGTTCAGGTAATAAGCTTAATTTTAAAATTAAAAGAAGAAAACAAATTAAAAAAACCTGCTCTTGTAGTTTGCCCGACAACGCTTTTGGGAAACTGGGAAAGAGAGCTTGAAACTTTTGCACCGTCTTTAAAGACTCATATATATCACGGTTTTAACCGTGAATTTTTGATTGAAACCGATGTTATATTAACCACTTATGCAATTTTGAGAATTGATTTAGAGGAATTTAAAAAATATAACTGGGATATTTTAATAATCGATGAAGCGCAAAACATTAAAAATTCATCCACAAGTCAAACTCAAGCGGTTAAGGCAATTAAAGCAAATATGAAAGTCGCAATGACGGGCACCCCCGTTGAAAACAGATTGTCTGAATTGTGGAGTATATTTGATTTTATAAATAAAGGATACTTAGGTTCATTAACGGATTTTTCAAAAAATTATTCAATGCCGATAGAAAAATTCAAAGAAACTCAAAGAGCCCAAAAATTAAAACAGGCAATTTCACCTTTTATGTTAAGGCGCTTAAAAACGGACAAAACAATCATATCCGACCTGCCCGAAAAAATCGTGCTGGATGAATATTGTTATTTAACAAAAGCACAGGCGGCTTTATATGAAAGAGTTTTATCTCAATCAATGTCTGAAATACAATCCGCGGGACAGGGAATAAACAGGAGAGGCGCCATTTTTAAACTTATAACAAGTTTAAAACAGGTTTGCAACCACCCTTATCATTATTTAAAACACGGCGATATGAGCTTGAGCGCAAGCGGCAAAACCGAAAAATTAATGCAGATTTTAAATACGATTGTATCAAACAATGAAAAGGCGCTTGTTTTTACCCAGTATAAAGAAATGGGAAGCATTTTGGAAAAAATCACAAAAGAAGAATTCAATTTTGAACCTTTATTTTTCCATGGCTCCTTAAATGTTAAACAAAGAGAAGAGATGATAAAAGAATTTTCGGATAATCCCGATAAAAAAATAATGATATTATCTCTAAAGGCAGGGGGCTTGGGGCTTAACCTTACAAGTGCATCCAACGTTATACATTATGATTTATGGTGGAATCCTGCGGTTGAAGATCAGGCAACGGACAGAACCTATCGTATAGGGCAGGATAAAAACGTTATGGTGCACAGATTTATAACCTTATCTACTTTTGAAGAAAAAATAGATAAAATTATAAAAGATAAAAGAGAACTGGCGGATTCCGCCGTATTTATCGGAGAAAAAATCATAACCGAATTATCGGATGATGAAATTTATGAAATCTTTTCTTTGTGTTAAAAAAGAATTATGAAAGATATTATCGCATTTTGGGGCTATCCGCACCCTGAAATTATTGAAAAAACGAAAAAAGAATACCCGAGCGCTTTATGGGTTGATTTAGACATTGATTTTAACAACCCCAAAGTTTCAATTCTGCCCGATAATTATTGTTCAATTATTAAAAACATTTTTAATAACGCATTTTTTTATAAAGAAAGAATTATAAAAATTCTGGCGCCTATAGGGCGGGATAAATGCGACAGTGCGCTTTTTGCGGTTGAAATTTTAAAAGATTTCGGATTTATGATTGAAACATCCGTTTTTGAAGAAAAAGATTATAAAAAAGATAAAACTTTTATTTCATCAAGCAATCTTCCCTTAAGGAAAAAAATTGAACTTATAACGACAAATATTGTTGAACAAAAAGATTATTCATATCTGCCGCAGACAAAACCGTCGTTCGGTTTCTGGGGGGTTCCTCCGAATGATTTATCAATCCTTGAATTATTTCCCGATGATACGCACGTATTCGGGTGGACAAGATGTGTTGAATTAATGGCGCCTTATGATTTGGAATCGGAACAATACGTTAATGAAAATATAGGCACGGTATTTTTTGCGCAGACATTTTGCGCTAAAAATCAGCTTGCAAAATATCTGGCGGATAAATATCAGGGCTTATATATTGATATAGACGGAATTTCTTCAAATTCCGCAAAAGCAAAAATAGAAGCTTTTTTGAGGTTGAGATGATGCCCGTTTATTTTTTGGATGCCGGTACAACCTGGAGTAAAATTTTAAAAGTCGAAAACGGTAAAAAAGAATATTCCGTTATAAAGACTTCGGATTTAAAAAATTTAAATCTTGATTTTGAAATTATAACGGGACACAGCATAAATAAAATTAAAGGCAAATACGAAAACGAAGTAGTGGCGCTTTCATACGGCGTTGACAGAAATGAACTGCAAAACGAAACCGTACTTGATTTAGGTTCCCGTGATGCAAAACGGATAAAATTTAAAAATTCAAAATTTCAAGATATGGACTGGAATACAAATTGCGCAAGCGCAACCGGAGCCACCGTTGAAATGCTTTTAAAATTTTATAATCTTGATATAAAAGAACTAAAGCCGACAAAAGAAAAATATCCCGTTACCTGCGGTATATTCGGCTTGGAAAAAATTATGGACGATATATCAAACGGAGTTGATACATCTTATGCGGTTTCAAAATTTATATCGGGAATTGCATTTAACGCATACAATTTTACAAAATGTCCGAATAAAATTTATTTATCCGGAGGCTTTTGCGAAAATCATTGTTTTGTAGAATCTCTAAAATTTTATACGGAAGTTATACTTCTCGGGAGATTTGTTCTGGTTGACGGGTTATACAATATATATAAAAATAATATGAATAATTGTTAAGCTTGCTTTTCCTTATAAAACAACTTTTTTATATAAAAAAACTTAATTAATATAAGGCAGGTAGTGTGAAAATATGCAAATAAACGGTATTAATTCGACAGCAAACATAAACACGGAAAAATCTCCGGATATTCCGGCAAAAAATATTGATGTTTCTTTCCAAAAACCAAATTCTTTTGCGGCCGATATCCCTTCATTCGTGTACAGGGCAAATTATGCCCCGAATTTATCGTTTACGGGAAATGCCCCTAAAATCAAACAGGCTTTTATAATAACGGGCGATGAAGAAGACGTGCCTTTAAGAGTAACCGAAAAAAACCGCTCTTTTATAATCGATTTTGATTCCCAGTCGGAAATCATATACGGAACCGCAGCTATTGATTTTTTGGATGGGAATAATGAATTTGAATATGATACGCAGATAATTTTTCCTAAAAATTGCGAAGGCTCTCTTTATTTAGAAAACGGAAAGAAAGTTCCGCTTTCCGAAAATTCGGGCGTTTTAATCAACAAAAAAACAAAAGCTAAAGTGAAAATCGAAAAGGGTTATCCTTTTATAATTATGTCCAAAAAAGATTACGAATGGTATGAAAGACATTCAAAAGACGCATCCGATAAAACAATACAAGATAAATTTCTTGAACTTGTATATTTCAACTCGCATTTATATAACGGCGAATTTACGCCTAACGTCTTTTTAGATTCTTCATATTCCGACGATTATGAATACTTAAAATCAATCGGAATCGATAAAAACGAATCAAGAAACCGTCTTATATATGATTTATACGATAAAAGAGATATTCTTGACGAAGAAAAAAGAAAAGATGTAGAGCAGGCAAAAGCTCTGATGGATAAATTATATGATACGGGTGTCATAAAATCGCGAGATGACGGCTATGTTAAATTTGACGTTTATTCAAAACCGTCTCATAAAGAAAATGTATTAAGACAAAAAGGTTTCAGCGAAGAAGAAATTGAAAAATTAATGCCCGTGTATGAACAGGCAAGACAAGTATTCATTGATTCAAAAATTGCTCTGAAAAACTCTTCCGAAGGGTACAGTCAAGAAACAATAGATAAAATGAAACAAACGGGTCTTTTATTTAATAATAAAAAGAATCTTGATTATATCTACTGGAAGAAAATGTTCGGCAACGAAAAATCACTCCTTAATGCACTCAGGGAAAAAGGATTTAGTGAAGAAGAACAAAAAGAAATTTTAGAAAACTGGAAAAAACATAATAAAACAGGTTATGATTTATCGGGTTTAAAATTTATAAATGAAAATCTTGCCGTATACAATTTGAATGATAAATTAAACAACTGGACTCAGGGTGAAACAAACTGGGTTACAAACTCAACCGCAATGCAATCTGATGACGGAAATGCTCCTTTTGTCGGAGTTTCAATGGTTCAATTGGATAATAATGAAATTGTTCCCATGAGCGCTTTAAGAAAAGGCGAAAAGCTCCATGCTCATCCGAACCTTAAAGAAAAAAGACAAACCGAAATATATGTAATAACAAGCGGCGCCGCTGCGCTAAATGTTGTAAAAGGCGGAAAATCACAGGTAAAAATTTTAAAAGAGGGCGACCTTGCCGTAATAAGCCCTTCCGTTATGCATTCCGTTAATTCGGTTGCGGGTGAATACGAACATATATGCGCTCAGGTGCCGAGCGCATTCCAATACGGTTTTAGTTTTAAACAAATCGTTGATCCTCCAAAAGACTATGACGAAGCTCGTCTGACAGGCATTGCAAAAGAAGAATTGGCAGAATATAAAAGGTTAAATCCCGATAAAAATAATTAATTAATATAATTTAAAATTTAGTCAAAAAATCTTTAATTTATGCTAAATTTTAAATTATGAAATACGTTCCACTGCATCTTCACACAGAATATTCTTTATTGGACGGAGCAATAAGAATTCCCGATTTGTTTAAATTTGCGGCTCAAAACGATATGCCTGCGGTTGCAATAACAGACCATGGCGTAATGTTCGGGTGCGCCGATATGTTCATTGCAAAAAACGAGCTTTTATCGCACATGCTCTCAGAAGAAGAGCAGGAGTTCAAAAAACAAATCGAAGCGGTTAAACCGATTTTAGGATGTGAATTTTATATCTGCGACGGGGACGTTATTGAAGACAGAAGCAAAAAAACAATGTATCACCTTGTTTTACTTGCAAAAAATCAAAACGGATATCATAATTTGTGCCGCCTTGATTCGATTGCTTCAACCGATGCATATTATTATAAACCCCGTATTAACCATGAACTTTTGGAAAAATACAAAGATGATATAATCTGCTTATCTGCCTGTATTCAAGGGGAAGCCGCAAGAACATTTTTGGATGGCGACAGTACGGAAGCCGAAAAAAGAATTTTATACTATAAAAATCTTTTCGGCGATGATTATTATATTGAGCTTCAAGACCACGGTCTTAAAGAACAAAAAGATTCTAATCCCTTCTTAATGGAGATGGCAAAAAAACATAATATTAAAACCGTTATTACAAACGATTCTCACTATTTAAGAAAAGAAGATGCCTCATGGCATGATACGCTTTTGTGCGAACAGACAAAATCATCCAAACACGAACAAAACCGCTTCAAATTTTCAAACAGCGAATTTTACGTTAAAACCGTTGAAGAATTAAGAGAAGCGTTTTCCTGGATGGATGAAGAATATTTTAACCAATGTATTAATAACACGGTTGAAATTGCTGAAAAAATTGATTTTCAGATGGATAAACTCGAATTCGGGAAAACAAAAGAATATTTGCCTAAATTCCCCTGCCCCGATAATTTATCCGAAGAAGAATATTTTGATGTTTTATGCAAAAAAGGCTTAAAAGAAAGATATTCCGATCCTATCCCCGATGATATTTTAGAAAGATACGAATACGAAAAAAGCGTTATATTTAAAATGGGTTTTCCCGCGTATTTCCTTTTAACCTGGGATTTTATCAACTGGGCAAAAAACCATGATATACCGGTGGGCCCCGGAAGAGGCTCCGCTGCGGGAAGTATCGTTGCTTATGCTCTCGGGATTACGGAATTGGACCCCATTGAGCATAATCTCTTGTTTGAAAGATTTTTAAACCCCGAACGTATTTCAATGCCCGATATAGATATCGACTTTTGCAAAAGAAGAAGAGGCGAAGTTATTGATTATGTTTCCGAACGCTGGGGGCAAGATCATGTCTGCCAGATTATAACGTTCGGCACACTTGCCGCAAAAGCCGCCCTTAAAGCGGTTGCAAGGGTGTATGATATTGATTTTACGACAAGCAACACCTGGGCGGGGATGATTCCTTCCGTTCCCGGTACAAAATTAAATGATGCATTATCCGACGGCACGGAATTCAGGAAATTATACGATACAAATTCGGAAGCCCACGGATTAATTGATGAAGCGCTTCACCTTGAAGGTTTGAAAAATCAGGTCGGCACCCACGCCGCAGGCGTTATTATTGCGCCAAAGCCCATGTCTGAAATTATTCCCGTTGCGCTTTCAAAAGAAAAATCCGCAACGACGCAATATCCGATGGCAGGGATTGAAAAAATCGGTCTTTTAAAAATGGATTTTCTGGGGTTAGAAACTCTTACCATTATAAGAGATTGTCTCGATATGATTAAAAAAAGAAAAGGAATCGATATTGAGATAAATAAAATACCTCTGGATGATGAAAAAACGTTTGAACTGTTAAAAAAAGGCGACACGGACAGTGTATTCCAGCTTGAATCTCCGGGGATGAAACGATTGGTTAAAGAATTGAAACCTTCGGTGTTTGAAGACTTAGGCGCTCTTGTTGCGCTTTTTCGCCCCGGGCCTTTGGAAGCGGGCATGGTAAAAGACTTTGTCGACAGAAAACACGGACGCCAAAAAATCGAATATTCTCATCCTTTATTGGAAAATATT
>DVJH01000023.1 GCA_018710795.1 Candidatus Galligastranaerophilus gallistercoris
AGGAGAAATAGCCTTTTTGCCGTCAAAAGACGATTCTATGACGCCCGATGTATCAATAACAAAATTTTTATCGGGATTAAGCCCGCTTGATGTTAAATAATTTCCCCGAACGGAAAGTTTGTATTTTAATAAATTATCATTAAAACTGACATTATAATCGGCAAGATTCATGTTAAGAAGGGATAAATCCGCCTTGAAAAAAGATTTTTTTTGAAAATTAATATATTTCAAAATATCGAAACTGCCGTCATTGAGCCTTGAAAAACTCAAAGATACGCCGTCGGAAGAAACATCGTAAATTGCGATTTTTCTTTTTAAAAGAGGTAAAATCTTAACGCCGAACATAATCTCTTTGGCTTCAATAAAAGGTTTGGAATTATCGGGAGCCGAAATTGAAATATAGGGTGAATAAAAATTAAACGATAACCCCGAAAACGACGCATTTATATTATCGGAATTTAAAACAAGCCCCGTATTTTTATAAATAAGGGATTTTACAAAACCGATATCCGAGAATTTATTTTTAATAAACAAACCGCAGGATAAAAAAAGAACGATAAATAATACCGCAAATACAAGAAGCGGTTTTAAAACTCCTCTAAGTTTAAATTTCTTACCCATAACAAAATTATACAAAAAATAAAACGCCTTTTGCAAAAATTACAAAAATAATTTAAAATTCTAAATATGAAAAAAACGGTTTACGTATTAATAATTTCGATATTTTCAATACTTTTTGCCCTATGTTCAAAGGCATATGCCGAGACGGCTTATCTTTTAAAAGATATGTTTATACCCGTATATCCGACAAAAGTATTGTCAACATCCGTTCAGGAAGAAGGCGATACGTTTTATTTCATCGTGCCTTCGGATATGTGGATAGAAGAATATAAAATCATACCGAAAAACAGTGTGGTTAAAGCAAAAATAACAATGTTAAAAATGCCGCTGACGGGAATCAATGCGGCAATGGTTATAAAAACGGAAGAAATAACTTTTCCTGACGGCGAAAAATATCCTATGACGGGAACCGTTACATATAAAGGCGAAAGGCAAATAGGCGGAGATTTGACACCGCCCGCTTCATATAATAAAGCGCTTCACCCCAGAAAGGGACAATACTACAATGCCGTAATAGCGCAATACGTCCCGAGCGGCGAATATGAATTCGGACAGCATGTAACGATTGGAACCGATGAAATGCTGTATATTACGCTGGATGAAGATTTTATACGTTTTTAAATATGATATTCAGATTTGAATTATTTAATGTATAATTAAAAAATAATGGAGGTTTTGAAATGAAAAAAATTACGGGTTTACGTGTATTAACGGCACTTTTATTATCCGGAGCGCTTATTGTTCCCTGCGCTTATGCGGCAAATTTCTCATATTCGACGCCTAATACATACAATGCGCAAAATACGGGCAACCTGCAGGGGAAAGTTACTTATGTTCCCGCAGGAACCGTTTCAACGGTTATGCTTTCAAATTCGTTAAGCTCCGAATCGACAACGGTCGGCTCGCCCGTAAGCGTAACTCTCGTAAATGATCTTATGTATAACGGCAAATTAATCGCATCAAAAGGAAGCGTATTAAACGGAACCGTAATAAAAGCCAAAAAAGCCGGTTTCGGAAACAGAAACGGGCAAATTCAGGTTATTTTCAATACCATGACAACTCCGCAAGGATATAATATTCCCGTTAATGCCGTCTTTAAAACAGATGATAACTCCGGAATCTTAAAAGGCGGCGCAACAAAAGACAGTGCAAAAGATTATGCCAAAAATACCGTAGTAGGCGCAGGTGCAGGTGCCGCACTGGGCACGGCAATGGGCGCTTTATCGGACGGCTCGGTAGGTAAAGGCGCCATATACGGCACGGCAATCGGCGGCGGCCTCGGATTAATTAAAGGTGCCGCAACCAAAGGCGACAATTTAACCGTTCCTTCGGGAGCATATCTTGATATTTATTTTACCCAGCCGATTACGCTTTCGGCGCCCGAAGAATATAAATACGAATATTAATATAAAAGCTTAAACAAATAGGCTATTTTAAAAAACAAAACATTACTTAAAAATAAAAAAGTACCATACAAAAAGTGATAAAATGAACCAGCAGACAAGCAAATTTAATGTAGAAGAGGATGATAAGAACAAGGGGGTTTGTACAAAAACTCTCCCTAATGCCTTTGAAGACGACAGCAAAGATTTTTGGAAATATCTTGCGATTTCAACGGTTCTTCACCCTCTTGCCGCATTTATTATATGGGGAAGCTTTTGGATTCTTGTTTTACTAGGCATTCATAACCCTCTTGCAAACAGACCCGAATGGAAAACAAAAGACATTGAGTTTGTACTCACAATGAACGAAGCGGACCCTATAGACAAAAATACAAAATATCGCTCGGACAGAAATTCGCGTGCGGGGGGTAAACATGACCCCACAAGAAAAGTTTCAATGCCCTCTCCCGCACCGTCGCCCGCTCCGGCACCCGCACAAAAACCTGCAGTAGCGCCGAAACAAGCGGCACCAAAAGTGCAAAAACAAACTCCAAAACCTGCCGCTCCCGTTCAAAAACAACCCGTAAAACAACAGGCGGCGCCCAAACCTCAGACGCAGCCCAAAAAAGCGGAAGCACCGGCGCCAAAAGCTCCGAGCAGACCGTCCGTACCGAATGCACCCGTGCAAAGACCGGTGTTAAAACCTGCGGCAACAACCCCGAAACCGCAAATGCCAAAGCTTGCAAAAGCACCTTCAAGCCCGTTTAAGGTTGAAGTTCCGAAAACTTCGGCACCTGTCGGCAAAGGCTTTTCAACATCAAGCGGCACTGCGTCATCCGGAGGCGGAGGCGGACAAGGTTCGCAATCGGGCGCAAAAACGGGCACAAGTTTAGCCGGTATGCCTGCACCTCAATTTTCAACTTCAAGAAGTTCGGGAAGCTCATCCGGTACATCAAGAGGATCTTCAACAGGCTCGCAAGGCAGAGGTACATACGGAACGGGTAATATGGGTAACCCCGGACCCGGAAACCCTTCGGGAGCCCCCGGTATTGACGCAATAAAATCACCCCAGTGGGGTCCTTATATGAGAGAATTGGAATCAAAAATAAAACGCAATTGGCATCCGCCCAAAGGCGACACGTCAAAAAGAGTTGTACTGTTGTTTAAAGTCGGAAAAAGAGGAGAACTTTTATCCGTTAAAGTTCAAAAAACTTCAGGCTCACAATCCAATGATCAGGCAGCAATTTCAGCCGTACAAATGTCGGCGCCTTTTAGAGCGCTTCCTCCCGAATTTACGGGTTCAAGCGTAGAAATTGAGTTTACGTTTGATTATAACGTACTCGGTGCAAGTTACAGATAATATAATGATAGGGGAAAAATAAAATGGAACTTTTAATTAAATCATTTTTACTGGATTGGCCGGTATTAACACCGATTTTAATCTGTTCGTTTCTGGTTATTGCGGTTGCAATCGAAAAAATCAGATACTACAGCAAAAACAAACGCGATATAGGACAATTTATTCAAAACCTGCAATTGGCGCTTGCAAAAAATAATATAGGACAGGCAAGGCAGCTTTCAAGCAATTTAGGCGGCATAATTTCGGAGATGACAGAAGAGGGTTTGAGAATTTATACCGAACAAAGAGCCGGCTTTTCAAGAGCTTACGACATTTCAAGCTCGCTTGCTTCAAGAAAACTTGAAAAACACCTTAATATTCTGGGTACAATCGGCGGCGTTGCGCCTTTCTTGGGGTTATTCGGCACGGTTGTCAGAATTTTATACACCTTTCAGGATTTGGCAACAAAAGGAAACCAATCCGCAGAAGTTGCAACCGGTATAGCGTCAGCCCTTGTTGCAACGGCGTTCGGTCTCGGTGTTGCGATTGTTGCAGTTATTTTATATAACTATTTCCAAAGTGTCGTTACAAGATTTGAAAGCGACTTTAAATTAATCAAACTGGTATTTTTAAGCTTTATCGATTCGGACGAAGAAGTTCATGTCGATGAAACGGGCACCATAGCAATCTAGTCGGAGAAAATATGGCAATCAAAGTCAGCAAAGAAACGGGCGGAAAAAAGCAAACGTTCAATGAAATTAATATAACACCACTGACGGATATTTTCCTTGTGCTTTTAATTATCATGATGGTAATAGCGCCCAGCTTTCAATCCATAGATAATAATATCAATATGCCGGAGATTACTTCAGGCACGGGCATTGAAGAATTAAACGCAAACATTTCGGTAACAAAAAACGGCGAAATTTTCTTAAATTCGGAAAAAATCACACTCGATACGCTTGAAGAAAAACTTGCGCTTCTTGTTAAAGAAAACGAAGCAAAAGAAGTTATAGTAAGAGCGGATAAAGACGCAAAAAGTTCCGAGATATTAAACATTATGAATGCCGCACAAAATGCGGGCTATAAAAAGCTCGTTGTTGCGGGCGAGCCCTTATCCAAAAAAGAACAGGAAGAACTAGAAAAGAGCGCAGAATGAAAAGACCGACTTTTAATGAAATCAATATAACGCCTTTAACGGACATTTTCCTTGTGCTTTTGATTATCATGATGGTAATAGCGCCTATGCTGGACCAGCAGGGTTTAAAACTTTCCATCCCCGAATATGTTGAACAAAATGAAACCGATACGGATAAAGAATCAAAAATCTTAACGGTTGTTGTAGATGAAAATAACAACTATTATATAGGCGATATTCAAATTCCCGCAGAAAAATTATCCCAAGAAATCAAAGAAAGAACAAAAGTTTTATCGGACGGGCTTATGATAGAAGTAATGGGAAATTCAAACCATGGCGCCGTTGTAAAATTAATGGATGTCGCAAGGAATACCGGTGTTAAAGCAATTTCCATAACCGAAATTTAACAAAGAGGATGCAGGAAAGTGAAAAAGTTTATTTTAGCGGCAGTTATCATACTGTTTTTTGCGGCGGTCTGGCAATGTTTAAAGAGTATAAAACAATTAAATAACCCCGTATCATTCAAGAGTTTTGAACCCGCAAAAACGGAGCGGAAAAATGCCCGCAAAATTGCTTATGAAAATATGAAAAGGGGAACCGGCATTATATGGATAAATTCTCCGAGCGAATACGACAATCTGACTAAAAAAGAAATATTCGATATAAGAAAAAAATACGTAAAAGAATCAATTTTCGCATCCAGAGATTATGAACCCTCCGAGGTCGTTTTTGGTGCAATTCAAGATAATAAACCTTGGTACGGATTGGATTATTACTATTGCGCCGCATATTATACGGGAAAACCCGAAATATTATCGGGTCCGTCAGAAGAAAGCAGGTACATAAATAACCCGGCAATGCTTGTAGGTTATAATTGCGGCGGAATAATGCCGAATGAAAATTATCTTGATATATGCAGACAAAGAAACCTTGATATGCCAAGATACCTGCAAGCAACCAAAATCGGGGAAACAAAGGCAAGGATTACCGCAAAACATTTATTGCCCAAGCACGGACAGATTTGCAGCCTCGTCGGGCTGAATGCCAGAGATTTGGGATACAATTATGCATACGTCGATAAAGCTGAAAATGTCAAATTTGATAACGAAATAAATATAACAAACCAAATATATTCCTTTAGAGATTTTCTTCACACAGGGCAAAGCTGCAAAATACAAGGAGGCTGCACAAACGCATCCCCGCTGCAGCGGGAATTGCTGTTTGAATTGGATAATGACAAAGAAGCAAGCATAGGAATAAAATTATGGGCGAAAAAACCCAAAAGCATAAATGAACCTGAAGACATATATTACGATATAAATATACAAAAAAGAAACAAAAATATGGGCTACTATATAAAATAAGAAGGGCGTTAACCCTTCTTATTTTAAGCTATATCTTCATTTGCCTTGGTTTCGGTCTGTATGGTAGGGAGCTTTATTATCTCTGCCACATTGCACTTTTTTCTGACCAGATCCGCCGTAACCGTAAACGTTTTAATGTCTGAATTTGAAGGCACTTCATACATAACATCAATCATAATTTCTTCAACAATTGATCTTAGCGCCCTTGCGCCCGTTTTTCTTTTTATTGCTTCCTGAGCAATCAAATCAATGGCTTCTTTATCAAATTTCAAATCAACGTCATCCATCTTCATAAGACACTGATATTGTTTAACTATTGCATTTTTGGGTTCGGTTAATATCATTTTTAAAGTGTCTTCATCCAGAGGATCCAAAACGGTATAGATAGGAATTCTGCCGATAAATTCAGGTATAAGACCGAATTTTAAAAGGTCATCCGGCTGCAATTTCTTTAAAAGTTTCTGCGCCTGAAGCTCTTTTTCTTTTTGGCTGACAGGTTTTGAACCGAAACCTATTGCCATGCCGTCTCCGCAGCGGTGTTCAACGATTTTCTCCAAACCGACAAACGCACCGCCCACAATAAAAAGAATATTTGAAGTGTTAATTTGGATAAATTCCTGATGCGGGTGTTTTCTTCCACCCTGCGGAGGAACGTTTGCAACCGTACCTTCAATCATTTTTAACAGCGCCTGCTGAACGCCTTCGCCCGAAACATCTCTTGTAATTGAAGGGTTTTCGGATTTTCTTGCAATTTTGTCGATTTCATCAATATAAATTATACCGCGCTCAGCCTTTTGAGCATTATAGTCTGCTGCCTGATATAATCTCAATAAAATATTTTCAACGTCATCTCCGACATACCCTGCCTCGGTTAAAGTCGTGGCATCGGCAACGGCAAAAGGAACATTGAGCATTTTTGCAAGGGTTTGCGCCAATAAAGTTTTACCCGAGCCAGTCGGACCCACAAGCAAAATGTTGCTTTTTTGAATTTCGACATCCGCTTCATTTTTATCGGATGACATATTGTGCGCAATGCGTTTATAGTGGTTATATACCGCAACCGACAATACTTTTTTTGCATCGTCCTGCCCTACTATATGTTCATCCAAAAATGCTTTAATTTCTTGGGGTTTTGGAACGGATTCCTGTGCCTGTTCGATATCGGAAACTTTTTCATCCTGTTTAACGTTAAAAAGTTCTTCATCAAGTATTTCATTGCAAAGCTCTATGCACTCATCACAAATGCACACATCAGGCCCTGCGATAAGTTTTTTTACCTGATCCTGCGTTTTTCCGCAGAAAGAACACTTTAAATTAGGATCATCGTTTTTTGCCATAGTCATTTACTCCTGATATTGACTTTAATCTTACACACTGTCTTTGGAAATAATTTTATCAATCATTCCGTATTCAAGTGCTTCTTCGGGGGTCATAATATAATCTCTGTCCGTATCTTTTTCGATTTTCTTTAACGATTGTCCCGTATTTTGAGATAATATTTCATTTAATGCTTTTTTGATTCTGATAATTTCCGCCGCTTGAATTTCAATATCCGTTGCCTGACCCTGTGCACCCCCTAAAGGCTGGTGAATTAAAACTCTTGAATGCGGAAGTGCAAGTCTTTTTCCTTTGGTGCCTGATGATAAAAGGAATGCACCCATGCTTGCCGCCTGCCCCAAACAAATGGTGGAAACATCGGATCTTATATGCTGCATTGTGTCATATATCGCAAAACCTGCCGTAACCGAACCGCCCGGAGAATTAATATACAACATGATGTCTTTTTCGGGGTTTTCGCTGTCGAGCAATAACAGCTGCGCAACAACAAGATTGGCAACCATATCGTCAATCGGAGTGCCCAAAAATATAATTCTTTCTCTTAAAAGTCTTGAAAATATATCAAAACTTCTTTCACCCCTTGAAGATTGTTCAATTACGACCGGTACGAAACTCATCTTATAAATTCCTTTCATAACTTATATTATACTGATTTTGCAACAAATTTGTTGTTGTTCAACAAAATGTCATTAACTTTCTTTATTGCCGCCTGTTGTGTGATTGCGGTAAAGAAATGGTGATTTTGCGTAACTTCTTTTAAAATTTCGGCAGGAGGAGTTTGATAAGCATGAGCAATTGCGCTTACTTGTTGAACAATGTCTGCCTGTTCAATTTTAACCCCTTCGGATTTGGCAATTTTTTCTATTATTAAAGAATTCTTAATTCTTCTTATTGCTTCTTCTCTTGCCTGGGCATCAACCGAATCTTTGCCTTGTGCTTCTACGATTTTATTCCAATCTTGTCCCTGTCTTTCGGCAGCAGCTTTAGTTTCCGCAAAAACGGCTTCAATTTCTCTTTGAATCATTGATTCTTGAATATCGATTTTTGCTTCATTTAAAACTTTATTAAAAATCGCTTCCATTTTACGTTTTTCATTTTCATTCTGGACCGATTGTTCGATAAATTTGGAAATATCGGCTTTAAGTGCTTCCGCCGAATCAAACTTACCGACTTTCTTTGCAAGCTCGTCCGTTAATTCGGGTAAAATTCTTGTTTGAATTTCATGGAGTTTTATTTTAAATTGAGCGGGTTTTCCTTTTAAGGATTCTTCCATGTAGTCTTCGGGGAATGTAACGTCAATCGTAAATTCTTCGCCTTTTTTATGTCCGACGATACCTTCGGCGAACCCCGGGATAAAGTTTGAATGTCCCAAATCAAGCGTATAGTTTTTGCCCGAACCTCTCTCAATTGCTTTACCGTCAACAAAACCTTCAAAATCGATTAAAGCAAGGTCTTTATCATTCGCTTCTCTGTCTTCATCAATTGCCTTAACCGTAGAAAAACGGTTTCTTATTGCATCAAGTTCAAGCTCAAGCGCATTATCGGGAACCGTATATTGTTCAAATTCAATTGTCAAATCTTTATATTGCCCGAGCTCAACTTCGGGCTTTAATTCTACCTTTGCCGTAATGGTTAAATCTTTTCCCGGTTCAAAATTAAATGCCTCAATGCTCGGCTGTGTTGCAACTTCAAGTTTATTGTCGGCAACCGCTTTGTTAAATTCAAACGGAAATATATCTTCAACAACCTGAACTTTAATTCTGTCAACACCCAAATATTTTTCAATAACGTTTTTGGGGGCTTTACCTTTTCTGAAGCCCGGAATATTAACGTGCTGCGCCATTTTTTTTACGGCGCTGTCATACGCTTTTTGTGCAGTATCTTTATCAACCGTGATGTCAATTTTTGCCGTGTTCTTCTCTAAAATCTCTAATTTGCTTGTCATTTTACACCTTTATATTTAACTAATGATTTATTTTAGTATAACTTAAAAATAAAAAACATGGTCAATTTGATGTATAATTTTTGATTATGAACAACCTTGAAACAGTTAATAAAATCAAAAATAAACTTATTATATCCGTCCAAAGCGCAAAAAATGAGCCGTTATACAATGAAAATGCAATGAATGCGCTGATTGATACCGTTGTTTTGCTCGGCAAAATTGATGCGCTGAGACTCGCGGGCGAAAGAGATATTAAAAATACGAGAAAAAAATACCCCGATATTACAATAATCGGCATAACCAAACCCGATATCATACCCGACAATTATAAAGAAATCGTCTATATAACACCGACCATAAAAGATGCAAAAAAAATTATCGATTCGGGCGCCGATATAATAGCGTTTGACGG
>DVJH01000024.1 GCA_018710795.1 Candidatus Galligastranaerophilus gallistercoris
GTTTCAAAAGTTTACCATGTTAAGGTTGATTCAAAGATTAAATACGAAGAATTGGAAATTCTTGCAAAAGGAATTGAGCTTGAAAAAGGTAAAATTGCATATTGCGACAGTATGATACTTGAGCAAAATTCAAACTCAACACTTCTTGAAATTACCCTTTATCAGGGTTTAAACCGCCAGATAAGAAGAATGTTTGAATATCTCGGGCATAAAGTTATAAACCTTAAAAGAATTAGACATGCAACCGTTGATGTGATAGGCTTAAAGCGAGGTCAATTTAAACAATTGAAACCGAAGCAGATTAGAGAGTTAAAAAGTTATTTGGAAAAAATTAAGGAAAATTGAATTATGTTGGACATTAAAGTAATAAGAGAAAACCCTGAAAAGGTAAATGAACTTTTAAAAAGAAGAAACCCCGAATTATCAATTGACAGTGTATTGGAAATTGACGATAAAAGAAGAAAAATTCAATTTCAAGCGGATGAATTAAGACAAAAAAGAAAAAATATGTCCAATGAAATAGGCATGATGAAAAAGGCGGGGCAAAACACCGACGAAATTCAAGCCGAAGTTAAGCTTCTGGGTGATGAAATTAAAGAATTGGAAGAAAAGCAGACGGAATTGGACGCAAAACAAAAAGAACTTCTTTTAAATATCCCAAACACCCCTGCAGAAGATGTTCCGACAGGCGAAGACGATTCTCATAATCCCGTCTTAAAGGTTTGGGGCGAACCCACCAAAGCTGATTTCGAACTTAAACCCCACTGGGATTTGGCAACGGAACATAATCTTCTTGATTTTGAAAGAGGCGTTAAACTTGCCCATACAAGATTTACTCTCTACAGAGGAAAGGGTTCGAGGCTCGAGCGCGCCATAATTAATTTTTTCCTTGATGTTCATACGCAAGAACACGGCTATGAAGAAATTTTCCCGCCCGTATTGGTTAATTCAAACGCAATGACGGGCACGGGACAATTGCCTAAATTTAAAGAAGATATGTTTAAATGCGTGGATGAAGATTTGTATTTGATTCCTACAGCCGAAGTTCCCGTTACAAACATCTATAACGGCGAAATTTTATCCGAAGACGATCTTCCCAAATATATGACGGCATACACCCCCTGTTTCAGACGAGAAGCGGGTTCAGCAGGAAAAGACACAAGAGGGCTTATAAGACAACATCAGTTTAATAAAGTTGAACTTGTCAAATTGACAACGCCCGAAACTTCAATTGAAGAACATGAAAAATTAACAAGAAACGCCGAAAGAGTTCTTGAGTTATTGGGGCTTCCTTACAGAAGAGTAATTTTGTGTACGGGCGATTTAGGTTTCAGCGCAAGAAAATGTTATGACCTTGAAGTTTGGATGCCTTCATATAATAACTATAAAGAAATTTCAAGCTGCTCCAATTTCGGTGATTTTCAGGCACGAAGAGCAAATATCAAATACCGTTCAAAAACAACGGGAAAAGTTGAATACGTTCATACTCTAAACGGTTCGGGGCTTGCCGTCGGAAGAACCTGGGCAGCTATTGTGGAAAACTTCCAAACTAAAGACGGACATATAATAATCCCCGAAGTTTTAAGAAAATACACGGGCTTTGATATTATTTAAAAATTGCAATAATAAAAAGTTTCAGGCAAAAATAACGCCTGAAACTTTTTTATAAATAACTTTATTATAAGGTATTTTTACGGCACCGGGTCATACCCGCCTTTATGATAAGGGTGGCATTTTAAAATTCTTTTTATGCTCAAAAAACCGCCTTTTATTGCTCCGTATTTTTTAATTGCTTCGTATGCATATTGGGAACATGTCGGCGTAAAGCGGCAGACCGGAGGTGTGTATTTTGAAAAAAATCTGTAAACTTTAATCATTGAAAGAAAAATTTTTTGAATAATATTGTCTTTTTTTAAAGGCACTAATTTGCCCATATCTTTTTTGCCTCAATTATTTCTTTTTCGTCTTTTCCTTCAAAAATAAGAAGCTCAACCGCTCTGTTAAAAGTTTTTGCGGCGGCGGATAAAATTTGCCCGTTGTTTCTTGCGCTGATTGAATAAAGATTATTTGTTTCTATTTTTTTAAAGTTATCCGCAAGCGCTCCCGTTGCACAATCAAAGAATATTTTATCAAGCCCGTCTTTTATTGTGTTAATCATATTATCAACATCAAGATTATCTATGAAGGGTTTAAAATCGGTCAGGTAAATTTCGTCTTTGTTTATGACAAAACTTATGCCTAAAACCCCCGAATACTCTGCTCCTTCTTCCATAAGCGCATTTAAGATACAGTGAATAATTTCATTTTTTATTTTTAATTTTTTTTCTTCATTTATGTATGAAACTTTGTTTGTTGAGATATCATCAAAATATGAAACGGTTTCAAGTAAATCCAAAACGTTAAATCCGTCGGTTAAAATGTAGATGTTGTATTGTACTCCCGCTATAAAATCTTCAATCAAAATTTTTTTGTTTCCCGTCGCAAACAACGTTTCAATTTGCTTTCTTGCTTTTATCGGGGTTTGCGCGATGTATGCGGGTTGAAGATTGTTTTCTCTGTCGGGTTTAATTATTACGGGAAAATTTGCCGTGTTTATATATTCAAGCGCCTGCTGGGTTTTTTCAAAAACGGCAAATTTATTTGTTAAAATTTTATTTTTATATGCAAATTTTTTCCCTGCCGATTTTACGGTGCAAATTTTTAATGAATTTAAATCGGGGCATAAAATCGTAAGGTTTGAATTTTTGAATTCTTCAAAATAACCTTTATCAAAACAGGAGAAATCCGCAACAATACTTAAACCTATTTCGTTTGCAAGCGCAAAATCTTTAATTTCTTCAATATTGTTTGCGGGAATATTTATATAATTCGCACTTGTCCCTTCGGCGGTAGTAAAGACTATATTATCTTTATTATCAGCCATTGCGTTTGATAATTGTTTTGAAGTGTATGAATTTCCGATTATGAGTATCTGCATTTAACTATTATATCATAAACGGGCAATTAGTTATAAACCACGCTTTGAGCAAGTTCTCCGTACGGTATGGCGGATGTGTCCGTTATCATTATAATAAATAAATCATTAAGTTCCGCAGCCTCACCGCCGGTATAAATTTGATAAGTTCGTTCGTTGGTGCTGTATGTGCTCGGATTAGGTTTTTTATCGCCGTTCACATCAACCATAACAAAACACGGGTTAGTGTTGAGAGCTTCTGCGGAACCCGTTGTCATAACTCCTTTTGAACCGCAATTATATAATTTACCGTTAACGGAATAATCCATATATTCATATTGCTCGCCGTCCATGTCGCCCGATTTTATTTGCCCGTCATACGTGTCGACTCCGGTATCTTCGCCGTGGCTGCTCGGAAATTCGTATCTCATGCCGTCTTTTGTATAAAATGCCATTGCATTTTTGTTGTATTGAAGCCTTGTGGTTGACCTTACGACGCTCATCGCCTGCTGCAGGTATTCAAAAAGATTGTTATCTTCCGTTGTTCTTAAGGGCGATTTTCTTCCCATTGCAATATTGAGAGATATTGCTTCATTAAGCGCTTTTACGGCTTTTTTGGCGCCGAGCTTGTATTGCGCTTCTTTATAATTATGAATAACCGACGGTATCGTAAGAACCGCAATAACGCCGATAATGGTAAGCGTCAAAAGTGCTTCGGCAAGTGTAAAACCTTTTTTATTACTCATTTTTCTATCCTTTTAATTTAATTATAAAATAATGCTACGACTTTTCATAGTCGTCAACAAGAAGCCCGAGATTTTTTTTGCTTTTCTTTTTTTGTTTTTTATCTTCTTCTTTTTTCTTTTTTTCCTGTTCTTTTTTAATCTGGGCAATGTTTGCGGCGTTTAATATGGCAAGGGAATCCAAAGACCCTTTTAATTGCGCCGATCTGTCGACAAATTCGTTATTTTTGCGTGTTTCTTCCTGCTCTTCACCCTGTGCAAAATATTCTCCGCCCTGCCCCATTTTTTCGTCGGACATTGCATTCGCCATACCCGAGGCATCGCCCGATTTAAAATTGAAAGCGCCTCCGATTCCGAAAAATCCTGCTGAACGATTATCGACCATTATGTTTTGTTCCCTTAATCCTCAAATATAATTGTTGAAATTGTATCATTATTTTTTATCCATGGCAATTTTTTCCATGGTTATACGGTATAAAACTCAAAAAATATTTTTTTTGCACGTTATTTATCTTGTAAACTTATATTTAGTATGTTATAAATTTATTCGTTACTTTTTATCGTGAAGGAATAATAATTGGAAAAAATATCCGTATCATTTAAAAACAACACAGAAATAAAAACAGATAATGCATATGCGCCGTTGGTTCAAAGGCTTTTAGAATATAAAAAATCTCCCTGCACGGGGTTTCATATCCCGGGGCACAACAGAGGAAATGCGATATTAAATTCTTTCAGGGAAGTAATCGGGCATGATGCGCTTCTGGTTGATACTACGGATGAATTTGACAATTTGGGAACCCTTCACCCTGCATCGGGCGCCATTAAAGAAGCCATGGATTTGGCGGCTGCCTGCTATAATTCAAGAAGAACTTTTTTTATAACCTCAGGTTCCACGATATCAAATCTGGCGCTTGCATTCGGCGTTATTTCCCCCGACGATGAAATAATTGTTGCAAGAAATTCTCACCGCTCCGTTTTAACGGGAACCATTTTAACGGGTTCAAAACCTTCATGGCTTATGCCGAAAAAACTTAACGATTGGGCAATATACGGTTCAATTTGCCCCGATGATCTTGAAGATAAACTTAAAAACAATAAAAAAGTAAAATTTGTCTGGGTTACAAACCCGACATACGAAGGCGTTGTTTCGGACATAAAGACAATCTCCGCTATTTGCCGAAAATATAATGTCCCCTTAATTGTGGATGAGGCTCACGGTTCATTGTGGAATTTTCATGATGAGCTCCCCGAAACCGCACTGAACCTCGGGGCAGACGCCGTTGTTCATTCTCTCCATAAAACGGGGGGTGCCATGACGCAGGCTTCCATGCTTCATATAGGAAAAAATTCCTGTCTTGATGAAGCAAAAATTGAGCATGCCCTGAAACTTCTTCATACAACAAGCCCTTCGGTTTTATTGCTTGCAAGCCTTGATGCCGCAAGAGCAAATTTAAGCTCGTCTCAAGGGTATAATTTAATTCAAAATGCCATTGAAAACGCACGCTTTTTTAGAAAAAGAGCTTCAATGATAGAAGGCGTAAGCGTTTTGGGTGAAAACTCAAACATTAAAACGGACGTTACCAAGATTTTCTTAAAAATTAAAGGTTTAACGGGAAAAAGGCTGGAATCGGTTTTGGAACTTGATTTTAATATAGAAATCGAATCTGCTTCCGATGAAGGAATTTTGATATTGTCAAACATCGGAAACACAAGGGCGGAGTTTGAATATCTTCTTGCTGCAATTTCAAAAATTGCAAAAGATGATTATCCCGATTTATCTCATTTGGAAAATGTTAAATTTATGCCTTTAACCGAACCCGATGTTGTAATGAGCCCTAGAGAAGCATATTTTTCAAATAAAATAAGAGTTAAAAAAGAAGATGCGATAGGAAAAATTTCCGCTGAAGTTATAGCGCTCTGTCCTCCGGGGATTTCGGTTCTTTTGCCCGGGGAAATTATCAAAGCTGACCATATTCCTTACTTATCCGATTATTCGGAAATTGAAGTAATTAATAATTAGTTTTATGAAAAGAAATTTATTTTTTATCATTTTAGTTTTGTTTCTTTCTTTATCAAGCGTCTGTTCTCTTGAAAACAATACGGATAAAACCGTTCAAGATTCAGAAAAACTCATGGGCAATGTAAAAACAAATGTTGATACAGGAGATAACCCGAACCCTGATATTGCGCCATATACTAAGAAAGACGATTTTAAAATTTATCATTCAAAATTTAAACGCTCTAAATACAGAGGCAAAATGAGCCCTAAATCCGAACATATGAAAACAAAAATCAGAACCGAGCGTGGGCTTTTTAAAAGAAAACAGGAATTCAGGGACAGAAAAAACGAAGAATTGGAAAATTTAAGAAGAGAATATGAGATTCTTGAATATGTGCGCTGAAATTGCAAACAGTTAAAATGTATACTATAATTAATATATAAAGTATACGGGAAATTTGCGCATGAAAAAGATATCTTACGGGTTTACAATGGCTGAGTGCATGCTTGTAATGCTGATTGTCGGCGTCGCTTTTGCGATATTAACCCCCGTTTTATTTGCAACAGCCCCCGATCAAGAGCTTTTGAGAGCAAGAAAAGCTTATCATACGCTTTTAAGTTCCGTTTCTTTGATGGTAAATTCTTCTTCGTATGCTCAATCACAAGGTTCGCTTGATATGACGCCGTATTTGCATACGGATACGGGCACATCCGTCGATTTACAAAATATAAGAGACAGATATTTCTGCGCCAATTTTGCCGAAACCGTAAATACAAAGTTTGTTGACTGCTCGCTTGATATCGTGAACGATGCCGTTGAAACAAACGGTGATACGACCTGTTCTAATAATTTCGATTTTGCTTTTTCTTCCCAAAATGCAAGAAATACTCTCTGTCTTGAAAGCGACAACGGAAGAAACGGGATGAGAGAATTGTTGTATGAAGAATTAATGGAACAGTTGGATGTTTCTTGTGAGAACTTTTATACCAAAAATGCTGATACAAACCCGTCTGCTCTTTATAATTTCCAGACAAATGACGGTGTATACTGGGGTATTCAGCTTACGAATTTCAGCCATGATGCCGCTATTGACCAATACGGAGTCAGCATTCCTTCATTTTACAATTTAATTTGCATAAATACCGATTTTCATCAATCTGCCGAGCACACATACGGCGCGGGGGTAAATAAAGACGGGAATATTCTTCTGGGCAAAAAGCTTTCCGATTTGGTCGAAACCGAAGAATCAAGCATTCAAGGTAACTAGATAATCTTTTAACAAGCTTCATAAAATTGCCAACCGCAATTTATGTATATATAATTAACATATGAATTTTTAAGGGGTTTATACTTTATGTTGAATAAAAACTTCAGAGCCTTTACTCTTGCAGAGATAATGATTGTTTTTACCGTAATAGGAATTTTGACCGCAATTTTGCTTCCGACTTTGTTTCAAAGCGCACCGGATCAGGAGGAATTAAAAGCAAAAAAAGCCTTTAATACGATTTCCCGTGCGGTTGATAATCTTACAAATTCTAGCACATATGAACTTACGGGCGGAATTTTGGAATCAACGCAGTATATTTCAAATACCGATGCTGCGGGTAATCCTGTTGCCGATGCAAGTTTAATGAGAGATTCGTTTTTTTGTTCAAATCTTGCAAACATGTTGAACGTAAAAAGTGCAAATTGTACTCTTGATTTTGTAAATCGTGCGGTCGCAACTTCTATGGATAACGATTATATGTGCGCCGAAGATTATGAAACAACTACGCATAACAATTCAAGCCCCGTTTGTATATACAAAAATAATGCGGGCTATGCGGAAATTGATGCAGATGACATTGCCTTTGACGGTTTTCAAAGTGCACTTGACAATGTTTGCGAACAATATTATTTTGCCGCATATGATCAGGGCGACCCTGAAAACGGCTATAATTTTATAACATCGGACGGTGTATACTGGGGCGTACAGCTTACAAATTTCAGCAACCGAGAAACCGTTACGGTTGACGGTGTTCAGACCCCGCTTAACTACGGTGTTATTTGCTTTAACACAGACAGAGGACAAACATCAGATTATACATTCGGTGTTGCTGTCAGACGGGACGGAAAAATTTTAATCGGAACAAAGCTTCAAAACATTTTGGATGAAGATTATACCGAAGTGTTTAATGAATAATAATTATAAAATGATATCATATGAAAAGGAATCTCATAATGGAAAAGAAAGCTTCAATAGGAATATTCGGCGGGTCGGGGTTTTACAGCTTTTTAAACGATGCTGAAGAAATTACGGTTGAAACCCCGTACGGAAAAACGAGCGACAAAATTGCAATCGGTAAGGTTGCGGGCAAAAACGTCGCTTTTATGGCGCGTCATGGAAAAGACCACTCTTTAACCCCGCAGGATGTTAACTATAGAGCGAATATCTGGGCAATGAAACACATAGGCTGCAAATATATTATCTCTCCATGTGCTTCAGGCAGCCTCCAAGCGGATATTAAACCGGGCGATATTGTTTTTTGCGATCAATTTGTCGACTGGACATTCGGAAGAAGAAAAGATACTTTTTTTGAAGGCCCCGTTGTTACCCATGTGAGTGCGGCTGATACATATTGTCCCAAATTAAGAGAGCTTGCAATAAATTCGGCAAAGAAGCTTAATTTGTCTTACCATGATAAGGGTACCGTTGTTGTTATAAACGGCCCGAGGTTTTCCACAAAAGCCGAAAGTAAATTTTTCACTTCTCAAGGCTGGCATGTTATCAATATGACACAGTATCCGGAGAGTTATCTTGCAAAAGAAATGGAAATGTGCCCGTTAAATATCACCCTTGTAACGGATTATGATGCGGGGCTTGTGTCTGATACGGAACCTGTTTCGCATGCGGCAGTTATTGAAGTTTTTAAATCAAACATTGAAAACTTAAAAATACTTTTAACTCAAATTATAACCGATTTTGAAGAATATGATTGCGCCTGTCATCATACAATAGAGCATTCAAGGGTATAAATTATGGTTTCATATTTGGTTATCAGACTTTACCAGATAATTATATTAATTCTGCTTATCAGGATATTATTATCCTGGTTTCCGAATGTTAATTGGCAATCAGAGCCTTTTTATTCGTTAAGGAAATTTACGGATATATTTCTTGAACCTTTCAGAAAAATTATTCCTCCGATAGGAATGATTGATATTTCGCCGATTGTTGCCTTTATTGTGCTTCAAATACTGGTAAGTATTATTGTACATATTCTTGAAATTTTCGGACTGTAAAATTTAAAAAGTGCTTGAAAAAAATGTTTTATATAATAAGATATAACGTATAAGGCATTGGCCGTAAGCCCCGGTAGCTCAGCTGCTTGTGAAAGCAAAAGCTTTCGCAAAAATAAAATAGCAACGTGGTTGCTCTATACAGCTGACAACCGAATTGAAAATTGAATATAAGCCCTGGTAGCTCAGCTGGATAGAGCAACTGCCTTCTAAGCAGTAGGTCATGCGTTCGAATCGCATCCAGGGTATTTTTTATTGCAAAATCGCCGTAACCCAGCCGGATAAAGCATCTGCACATCTAAAGAAGGTTCGATATTTAAGTCATCACAGGCGCATTTTTTGTGTCTATTTTTGAAAATACTACAAATTTACTACATTTTATAAAAACTGAGGCTAGCATGAAAATTTATTTAATTTGTGATGAATCTGGATGTAAGGGATTTTCGGACAAATTAACTGATACTAATCAAGATATTGGAGTATTTGCAGGGTATAGTATCCCAGAAGACAAAATTGAAGATTTTAAACTAAATATAAATTCAATAGCAAGTAAGTATGCTAACGAAGATGGTAAGACACATATAACTGATTTATCGGAACAAAATCAAATGTTATTGAGAAATGAGCTCTTTAATTTTGTATTAAGTTTAAAGGGTTTCTATTTCTTCTATGAAGCAATACATCATAACGGTTTTTGCAAACATCACAAGGATAATGAATTGTTTTTAAAAGAGCATAAACATGAAAATCCAAGATTTAAAACTTCTGAAAATCATTCTAAGTATCGTTTACATACAACTTTATTTCAATCTTTATTTACAAAAAACATTGCTTTTTTATTAGATTTAAATATTAAGGAATTTGATATACACGTAATAACCGATAAAATAGATGTGCCAATAATAAAGGAGTTTGATAGGAGCATTCAAGACTTTTTAAATTTAGAATCAAAAACAGAATATACGGGCTATGATACGATTGATAAACAAGTAAAAAGAGGGAGTATAGAAGTTAAAGTAGAAGGCATTCCTGATTATAGGGAAAACTTGAAAAATTATTGTATTAATATCGCTACAGAAGAAAATGAAAATCTTGTGTTGCTAGCAGATGTTTTAGCCAATAGTATTTTGTATTGCCTTAATAAAAATAAAGAAAACCAATTTTTAAATTCTAGGGCATCTCTTGAAGAGCATCCTTTATATAAATGCTTATATGCTCCAGATATTGATGGCGGTTGGATTAATGATATTATGTACAGGACAACCTAAGTCCCAAGCTTCCTATATTCAACAACCGCTGCTTTTTCAACAATATTATCAAGTAAATTAACACATTGTTCGTTAACTTCCGGTAATAGGTGCGTATATAAATCCATCGTCATTTTGATTGAACTATGGCCTAATTGGTGCTGAACATATTTCATTGGCGCACCGTTAGCGAGCAATAAGCTAGCATAAGTGTGTCTTAAATCATGAAATCTCAATGAATCGATTCCGGCACGGTTTAAAGCAGGTTTAAATCTTCTTTTAATCATATTGTTAGCGTCTTGATAGCCACCGTCGCCATTAGGAAAAACAAGATTGTGTTCGCCTTTAGGACAAGCCAAACGCCATTCTTTCAAAACTTTTACAAGCTCTGATGACATATCAACTTTTCTTACTTTTCCTGTCTTTGTGGTACCTACTCGACCATGAGTAAAGTTTTTATCAACTGTTATTTTTCTTGTTACCCAGTTTATTGAATCCCAGGTTAAGCCCAT
>DVJH01000025.1 GCA_018710795.1 Candidatus Galligastranaerophilus gallistercoris
AACACGCTTATATTTTTTGTGTCAAAATTGTTTGTTATATAATGAAGAGCATTTGTTTCATAAGGAAAATCAAGATTTATTATCGTACAGTCTTTGAAATTTTCTTTTATTTTATCTTCAATTTCCCCTGCGGCGATTAGAATTTTCTTTTTATCGGAATTTTTTGTTTCGGTTTCGATTTTGTCAAAAGAAAAGCTGAATTTCAGCGGCTTTTCTTTTGTTTCTTTTTGAAACCCTTCGTAATCGAGAGCGGAATTTATAATCGGGCTTAAATCATTTTCGCTTATTTTTACCGCTTTATCACCCGGGATTGTTTTTGAACAGTATATGTTCCCTCTGAATGTCATATCAAGGTTTAAATCCGAATTTCTCGTAATATATAAAGGGCCTTTAAAATTTGAGAAAATATAATCGGTATCGTTTAATCCGAAAAGCCCCTTCAGGTTTTTAAATTTACCGAATGCCGGATATAAATATGCATGGAGCATTGTAATATCGGTATAGACATTAATTTGTTTTTCTTCTGTTTCTTTTAAAAGATTATAAAGTTCAAACAAATCTCCGCCCGTTATAAAAATAGATTTGCCTTCATAAATTGATGAGTCGATTTCAAAACTTTCTTTTATATTGCCGTATGCTTCAATTAAACTTTTGTTGTATGCCTCTTTTATTTCGTATTTGATTTTTGAAAATTCTTTTATTCTTCTTACATATTTATCGTATCTTGTTCCGATGTTATTTGTGATTGAAATCAGTCTTAAAACTTCAAAACAATAGTTTGTTATGTCTTTATCGTATTTTGATAGTCTGTAAAGTTCAATTGATGCGGTTTTTGCCGAAATTAAAATAAGATTTATCAATCGGACTTTTTCATCGGGCAGGTTGTTATAAAAATGTTTGACGATATTTTCCCCTGCTTTGATTAAATCCGAAATATCCGTTTCGTTTTCAACAAAGCCCGTTGTTACTATTTCATAAGATGTATTTAATTTTTCACAATTTTTTATGTAAAAGGTTTTAATTTTTTCTTTCGTATTTTTTAAATTGAGATAAAACGTCAGAAAGGCATTTTTATTGAAATTTGTGTCGGAAACGCTGACGGACAGATTAAAAACGGTTTCTTTCATTATCTTGTCATTTGTTATTCCGAACTCTTTGAGCTTAACGATATAAAACGAAATCTGTCTTATTTCGTTTAAAATAACCGCATCCAGTGCGTTTATCACGGGGTTAACCGAACAAATTCCGCTTTTTTTGCAAAAGCTGTTTTCCGTTATGTTTTTAAATATATCTTTCATAGTGATTTTATTTTATTTCGGGTGCGCGTAAATAAAATCGCTCTACAGGAGAATAATAAGGGAATATAAAAAGCCTAATAGTTTTTTAAATTTCTTTGAATATCTCTTTTTTTCATCGCTTCTCTTTTATCGTATAGTTTTTTACCTTTGCAGAGTGCAATTTCAAGTTTCAGATATCCTTTGGATAAAAATGCTTCCAGAGGAACAATCGTATAATTTTCCTGTTTTTGTTTATTTAAAATTTTTAAGATTTCTTTTTTATGGAGAAGAAGTTTTCTTTTTCTCAAAGGCTCATGGTTATATATGTTTCCGAATCCGTAAGGGCTTATATGGCAATTATAAAGCCAGGCTTCATTATCTTCGATTTTAATAAAAGAATCTTTAAGATTTATTGCACCCTGCCTTGCGGATTTTATTTCCGTGCCCGTTAAAACTATGCCAGATATATATTTTTCAAAGATTGTATAGTCAAAATAGGCTTTTTTATTTGAAGATATGATTTTTTTCGGAGTTTGTAACATAGTATATAAATTATATCATAAAGAAAGTTCATAAAGCTTGATGCGTCTTTTTTGAAAAGGTGTTTGTCATGGCGGTTTTATAATAAATTATAATTGTAAAGTAAACATTTTTTAATTTTTATTTATCAATATTAAATATAAATCTTTAGATTGTTGACATGCTTCGATTAAAAATCTAAATTAGAAATATAAAAAGAGGAGCTTATACAAAATAACCGCCTGATAAAAATCGGCAGAAACGATTTTTTAAGGCTTAGTTTTATATAAATCCGAAGATTAATTTAATCACCAAAGATAAGGTAGAAACGGAAGGCAGAGAAATGCAAAATTATTCGGATACCCACAATAATACATTCGAATTAAAAAGTGTAGCCAACACACAAAAAACCGAAAACGAATTTAATACGTCTTTTGAAGCGACATCTCCGATAAGAAACACGATGAGAGATGCAAACAATGTTATTCCGATGCCTTTTATTAATTTGTCGGGTGTAAAAGTAATTAAAAAAGACGGCACAAAAGAAGAATACAACATTACAAAAGTTGTTAATGCCGTTAAAAAATCTGCGGCAAGAATGATGATAACGTTTTCAGATGATGAAATCAGAAAAATTTGCGAACTTGTTAATTATAAAGTAAGCCAGAATTACGATAAAGAAGTCCGCATTATGGATATGCACAATATCGTAGAAAGCGTTTTGGAATCCGTTAATCCCAAAGTTGCCCAGAGCTACAGAAACTACAGAAACTATAAACAGGATTTTGTTTCGATGCTTGATAAAGTTTATCAGGAATCGCAAAAAATTATGTATATAGGAGATAAAGAAAATTCAAACTCAGATTCGGCGCTTGTTTCAACCAAACGTTCGCTTGTGTTTAACCAGTTAAATAAAGAACTTTATAAAAAATTCTTTTTAACGGTTGATGATCTTCAGGCCATAAGAGAAGGATATATCTATATCCACGATATGTCCGCAAGAAGAGATACGATGAATTGCTGTCTGTTTGACGTTGCAAACGTTTTAAAAGGCGGCTTTGAGATGGGCAACCTCTGGTATAATGAACCCAAAACCCTTGATGTTGCGTTTGATGTCATAGGCGACATTGTTATGGCGGCAGCAAGCCAGCAATACGGCGGTTTTACGGTGCCCGAAGTTGATAAAATTCTTGCTCCTTATGCTGAAAAAACTTACAAAAAAAGATATGAAAGATATCTTGAAATGGGGCTTACGTTTGAAAAAGCGGACATCGAAGCCACAAAAGACGTTCAAAACGATTTTGAACAAGGTTTTCAAGGGTGGGAATATAAATTTAATACGGTCGCATCTTCAAGAGGAGATTATCCTTTTATTACCGTAACCACGGGGCTCGGGACCGGAAAATACGAAAAGATGGCATCGCTTGCAATGCTTAAAATAAGAATGGGCGGGCAGGGTAAAAAATCCTGCAAAAAACCCGTATTATTCCCCAAGGTCGTATTTTTATACGATGAAAATCTCCACGGGGAAGGAAAAGAGCTGCATGATTTATTTATTGCAGGCATTGAATGCTCCAAAAAAGCAATGTATCCCGATTGGCTCTCTTTAACGGGCGAAGGGTATGTCGCTTCAATGTATAAAAAATATAAAAGAGTAGTATCGCCCATGGGCTGCCGTGCATTTTTATCGCCCTGGTATGAAAGAGGCGGCATGAAACCTGCGGATGAAGACGATAAGCCCGTATTTGTCGGAAGATTTAACATAGGTGCGGTCAGTCTGCATTTGCCGATGATTTATGCAAAAGCCAAAAAAGAATCAAAAGATTTTTATGAAGTTCTGGATTATTATCTTGAATTAATCAGAAAAATCCATATAAGAACTTATGATTACTTAGGCGAATTAAAAGCCTCGATTAACCCTCTTGCATTTTGCGAAGGCGGTTTTTACGGCGGACATTTAGGGTTCCATGATAAAATTAAACCTCTGTTAAAATCCGCAACCGCAAGCTTCGGCATTACCGCATTAAACGAATTGCAAGAGCTTCATAACGGCAAATCGCTTGTTGAAGACGGAGAGTTTGCACTTGAAGTTATGGAATACATTAATAAAAAAATTAATGAATTCAAAGAACAAGACGGCTATTTATATGCCATATACGGAACGCCCGCAGAATCTTTGTGCGGACTGCAGATTGAACAATTCAGAAAAAAATACGGCATAGTAGAACATGTTTCGGACAGAGGATACGTTTCAAACAGTTTCCACTGCCATGTTGCCGAAAATATTACGCCGATTGAAAAACAGGATTTGGAAAACAGATTTTGGAATTTATTAAACGGCGGCAAAATCCAATATGTTAAATATCCTATTTCATACAATACAAAAGCAATTGAAACGCTTGTTAAAAGAGCAATGGATATGGGATTTTACGAAGGGGTTAACCTGTCTTTGGCATATTGCGACGATTGCGGGCATCAGGAATTATCAATGGATGTTTGCCCCAAATGCGGTTCAACCAATTTAACCAAAATCGAGAGAATGAACGGATATCTTTCATATTCAAGAGTTAAGGGCGACACCAGATTAAACGAAGCCAAAATGGAAGAAATCAAAGACAGAGTTTCGATGTAGAAATTATTATGCCGCCAAAAAAATATTTTTTTGGCGGCTTTAATTACGATATAAGTTGTGTTTTTTTAAGGGAAATATGCGATACCATAACATCACCAAAGACGATATGTTAAACGGAGAAGGCCTAAGAGTGGTCCTTTGGGTTGCAGGCTGCACACATCATTGCAAAAACTGTCATAACCCCATTACCTGGGATATAGCAGGCGGAATTGAATTTGATAAAGCGGCGGAAGATGAGCTTTTTTTTGAATTAAATCATTCCCATATAGACGGAATAACATTTTCGGGCGGAGACCCCCTGCATCCTTTAAACAGAGAAGAAGTTTCAAGATTAATTAAGAAAGTAAGAAAAGAACTTCCCGATAAAACAGTATGGCTGTATACAGGTTACAGCTTTGATGAAATTAAGGATTTTGACGCGCTTCCTTTAATTGATGTTTTAATTGACGGCGAATTTATTGAAGAATTAAAAGACGGCAGGCTTCATTGGGTCGGAAGTTCAAATCAAAATATAATTGATGTTAAAAAGACTCTTGAAGCAGGCGAGATTGTTTTATACGAGAAAAACGATCATCTTGCATTAAGTTTGGAGACATAATAAAAGCGGTTCAATCGAACCGCTTTTAATTTATCCTACCCAGCTTTCAATTTCGCTTGTAATTATGTTATATGAACCGTTATTATTTACCAGTTTTGCGTCGGGAAATTTTTGGTTTACAAATTCTACAATTTCTCCGATTTCGCTTTGGGTGAATCCGTCAAGTGAAGCAGATATAACGCTTTCCGGGTTTTTTATTTGCGCGTTGATTGCATCTATGAAAAATTCGCCCATTTCTTGAATTGAATTTTGTATTTCCTGTTCTTTTACGAGTTCATTTTGTATTTGTGATTCTATTTCGGATGTTTCGCTTTTAATTTTATTCTTTTTTTCAAGTTCTTTCAGCTCTTCTTGTTCCGTGTTATCAAGCCCTATGAACCTTGTTTTGATTTCTTCAACCAAGTCGGTCGCAAAATCTTTAATTTTGGAAACTACACCGCTTGCAAAAGTTTCTTTAAGGTTGTCTTTAGTCCTTGCTTTTGTGCCGTCAAAGAATTGTTTGCCCGCTCCTTCAAGGGTTTTAACTTCTCCGTCAGCGGATGTTGTTTCAATTCTGACATCATAGGTTGCAGCTTTTAAATTATTTTTTTCATAGTTTGAATATACGACTACTCTTTTGCTGCCGTCTTGATAAAATCTTGCAATTTTGTTTTTTTCAAGATTGCCAAACTCATCATATTCTTTCTTTTGTTTTCTTATAAGATTGCCTTCTTCATTGTATCTTTCGGCGCTTGTTAATTTATCGTTTTTATTCAGTGTTTGGGTTTCTATATATTTTCTTTCGCTGCCCTCGGGGTCCGTAACGGTTATATTTGCCGTTCGTGTCGTTTTGCCGTTTTTATTTGTCTTATAATTATCGTATTTTATTGTTTTAACGGTTCCGTCGCTTTCTTTTGTTACTTTTTCGGTCATTTCACCGTTTCCGTTGTAGGAATAATTTGTTGTCGTACGTTGAACATCAGCACCTTTGCCTTTGGTTTTGGTTTTTGATATTACGTTTCCGTTTATATCAAACTCTTTTACAGTGCTTGTATTTTGCCCTTTAACTTTGCCTTCGGTTGTTACTTCGGCTTTCTTACCGTCTTCGTATTTAACGGTTCGGGTTGTTTTGTTGTCGCCTTTTCCCTGAACGGTTATTCTTGAAGTTTTTTCGCCGTCTTTGTTAAAGTTTGTTGTTGTGGTTTGTTTATTTTTGCCTTTTCCCGTGGTTACTTCTTTTGAGGTTACCTTTCCGTTTTTATTGACGGTTTCAACCACTTTTTTGCCGTTGGGGAAGGTTTTTACCACCTGATTGCCTTTTGTTTTGACTTTAACATTGTTATTTTTTGCGCTCACCTGTGCCGCGCGCTCTTTTGCGGCTTTTTTTGCCGCTTTTTGGTTTGCTTCTTTTGCCGCCTGCTGTTTTTGCAAGTCCGCCTTGTTTGCCTTTTTGGCCTTGTTTGCCTTTTTTACTCCGTCAAATGCGGTTTCGTTCTTTTTGTTTGCTTTCTTTTTGTTTTCGGCCTTTTTGGCGGCTTTAGCATTGTTAGCCGCTTTCACTTTTCCGATTTTTGCCATTTTGCACCTCGTGTCTAGTTTTTTCTTTTCGCAATATGCGCTATCGGCAAAACGGACAAAAAAATACAATAAAACTTTATAATTATTACAAAAGTTTTACAATTACTTGTTTTATTTTGTATACAAAATGCGGAAATATCGCTTATAGTGTCGTTAAAATAAGGGGTTCAACTTCGCCTACCATTACGGTATGTTCAAAATGAGCAGAAGGAAGTTTATCTTTTGTTATAACCGTCCATTCATCATCCAATACTTCAACATCATCCGTGCCTAAATTTAACATCGGTTCAATTGCAATAACGTTTCCCTGTTTTAATTTCAGTTTGTTTCCCACTCTGTAGTTAAATAAAAACGGTTCTTCATGCATATTATATCCGACGCCATGGCCGCCGTATTGTCTTACAATGCCGTATCCGCCTTCTTTTGCGACATCTTCAACCGCACCCGATACATCATCCAGAACATTTCCTTCAATCATTTTTGAAATGCCCGCAAATAAGGCACGTTCCGTTGTTTCAAGAAGTTTTTTTACTTTGGGATCAACTTCCCCTACGGTATATGTCCAGGCGCTGTCTCCAACCAGCCCGTGATAAGTTGCGCCTACATCAATTGAAATTATATCGCCGTTTTTTAAAATTCTGTCTTTTGAAGGTATCCCGTGGACTACTTCTTCATTTATTGAAGCACAGATTGACCCCGGGAACCCTCTGTATCCTAAAAATGTCGGGGTTGCTTTATTTTCTTTTATAACGTCATACGCTATTTTATCAAGTTCAAGTGTTGAAATTCCTTCTCTGATTGATTCTTTCATTGCCTGATGAACTTTGGCAACAATTGAACCTGCCATTTTCATTAATTTTATTTCTTCTCTTGATTTTTTGGCTACCATAATTTTTCTCCTTCATAAAAATTAAAGGCTTAATAAGCCTTTAATTTTAAACTGTTTCTTTTATTTCGATAACTTTAAGAAGGTCTTTCCATACGTTATCTATGCTTTGATTTGCATTTATTTTTTTAAGATTGCCTCTTTTTGTATAAAATTCAAGAAGCGGTTTTGTTTCTTTTTCGTATGTTTCAAATCGTAAAACCGCAGTTTCTTTTGTGTCGTCTTTTCTTTGGATTAAATCGGTATTGCAATCATCGCACTTGCCCTCTGTTTTGGGCGCTGAAGTTTTAAGATTATATATTTTTCCGCATTTGGGGCAGGAACGTCTGTTAACCAATCTTTCAATTAAAACTTCATTCGGTATGTCAAAATAAATTGCTTCAATGTCTTCTTTTGAAATGCCTTTATTCAGCTCATCAAGAATATTGTCAAGCGATTGTGCCTGCTGCAGACTTCTCGGGAAGCCGTCCAGAATGTATCCTCCGTTGCAGTCATTTTCTTTTAAACGGTTTTTAATTACCGTTGACACTACATCCAAAGGCACCAATTGCCCCTTATCTATATAACCTTTTGCAACAAGCCCTATTTCGGTTCCTTCTTTAATGTTTTTTCTTAGCAATGAACCCGTATCAATATGGGGCAGCTTTAATTCTTTTGCAAGAAGTTCGGTTTGTGTTCCTTTTCCGCATCCGGGCGGTCCTAAGAAAATAAATGCTTTTTTCATTTTAACCCTCTATTAATTACGATTTTATAATTTTATTGCTGTTTCAAGAACGTTTCATAGTTCTTTGCAAGCATATGAGTTTTGATTCTGTTTATAAAATCAAGTGCAACACCAACCATAATGATTAGCGAAGTTGCCCCCAAACCTTGCAGAGTGGTTATATCGGTTATTTTGGATGAAACCGAAGGAACCATCGCAATAATACCGAGAGCAATTGCTCCTATAAACATTAATCTTGTTAAAATTTCATCAAGCTTATCTGCGGTGGGTTTGCCGGGTTTTACACCGGGGATTGCCGAACCGTATTTTTTAAGGTTGTCCGCAATTTCTTTAGGCTGCATTGAAGGAATGATTGAAGCATAAAAGAATGTTAAGGCAACGATTAAAAGAAAATATATTATGTAATACGAAACGCTTGTCGGGCTCAGGAACGAATTGAGGGTCGTAAGAGCACTGTTCAGCGCAACGTTTTTAATTTGCATCTGGTTTAATAATTCCAAAATCGTGGTAGGGAAAAGCATAATCGCTATCGCAAAAATGATAGGCATAACGCCGCCGGGGTTTAATTTGAAAGGAATATTCGAGTTTTGTCCGCCGTATACTTTGTTTCCTACCTGGCGTCTTGCAGATACGATGGGCACTTTTCTTACGGCGTCATGCAATATTATGATAAATACCGTTGCCGCCATAAAAATCGTAAGTAAAACCAATAATTTAAGCTGCAAGCCGGGGTCTCCCGATACCAGGGTTGCCGTTCTTTGCGTGTACAGGGGAATGCCTGCCAGAATACCGACAAAGATTATAAGCGAAGCGCCGTTTCCAATGCCTTTTTCGGTTATTAATTCACCTATCCACATAACAAAAATTGCACCCGCCGTCAGGGCGACGATTGAGCCCGTATAGAATAAAAACGGGTTAAGCCCGTGAATTATGGCACCGGGAAGTTTAGATAACAATAAAACAAATACTAATGCCTGCATAACCGCAACAACAACGGTAAACATTCTTGTAATCTGCTGGATTTTTCTTCTTCCCGCTTCACCGTCTTCTTTCTGCAATCTTTCAAGAGGCGGAACAATAACCGCCAATAACTGCATAACGATTGAAGATGTGATATAGGGTCCTATCCCCAAGGCAAAGATTGAAACTTTGCCCAATGCGCCGCCTGAAAACAGGTCAAGGAAACCTATAATGTTGTTGCCCTGCGCAAGCGCCAAAAACGCTTCATTGTTTATTCCGAAAATCGGCAATTGCGCGCCGAATCTAAACAGTGCAATCATCAGGAATGTAAATATAAGTTTTTGCTTTAATCCGCTTGATTGAATGTTATTCATCAGGCTTTTAAGCATTTGTTCATTGTTAGCTTGCTGCATTATTAAATTATTTCAACCTTTCCGCCCGCTTTTTCGATTTTTTCTTTAGCACTTTCGGTTACGTAATTTGCTTTTACCGTAACTTTTTTGGTTAATTCGCCGTTTCCTAAAATTCTTAAAATTTCGGATGACGGGTGAACCATTTTATTTTCGATTAAAACGGACAGAGTAATTTCTTTTGCATCAATTTTTTCTAAAGCCGAAACGTTAACGGCTGCGGCATTGAGTGCAAAAACGTTGTTGAATCCTTTTAATTTGGGCAAACGTCTGAATGCGGGCATCTGACCGCCTTCAAAACCTCTTTTTGCGCTTCTGCCCGATCTTTGACCTTCGCCGTTGTTGCCGCGGGATGATGTTTTACCGCAGCCCGATGAGCGGCCTCTGCCTACTCTGACGGTTTTTTTAACCGCACCCTTGTTGGGTTTTAAATCTTCAAGTTTTATCATTTTTATTTTTATCCTTTAATTATTCAACTATTTCGACCAAGTGAGGGATTTTGTTTACCATACCCATAATTGTAGCACTTTTTGAGTGTTCTACGATTCTGTTTGTTTTGGTTAAACCGAGCGCTTTTACGATTTTTTCATGTTTATCGGGAGCGCCTATTACGGATTTAACCAATTTTATTTTAATTTTTTCTTCTGTTTTTTTAGCCATTTCAATTCACCTGTTTTCTTAACCTAATAATTGTTTCATTGAGATGCCTCTCTGAGCCGCAACATCTTTGAATGTTCTTAATTCTTTAAGAGCGTTTAATGTTGCATTTGCGGCGTTCAGAGGTGATTTTGAACCCAATGATTTACTTAAGATGTTTTCAATACCGCACAATTCAAGAACGGCACGAACCGCACCGCCGGCAATAACACCGGTACCTTGCGAAGCGGGTTTTAATACAACGTTGCCCGCACCGGATCTTCCCGTTATCATATGAGGAATTGTGGTTTTAAAGATAGGAACGGTGATTAAATTTTTTCTGCCGTCTGCGATTGCTTTTTGGATGGCAACGATAACTTCGGATGCCTTAGCAACGCCCATACCTACCTGGCCTTTTTTGTTTCCGACGATAACGATGGCTCTAAAGCTCAATTTTTTACCGCCTTTAACAACTTTGGTAACACGACGGATTTGAACAACCTGTTCTTTCCATTCGGATTCAACCGGTTCAACCGTTTCAATTTTTCTTCTTCTGGATTGTTTTCTTTGCGGTTTTAATGTTGTTACTTCCGCATTTTCTTCTGCCGTATTTTCTGCTTCCGCTTTTGTTTCAACCGTTTCTTCAACTGCTTCAACCGTTTCTTCAACTTCGGGAGCATTATTTTCAACAGCTTCGTTTGTGTCTTTAATTTCTTCGCTCACGTTTAAATACCTTTCGACTTTAATTTCTTACATAAACTGTTTATTTTGGTTAAACAACAAAAAGAATACAACAAATTCCCCTTAAAATTTTATAGAGGGCGTTTATTGAATTCGGTTGTTAAATTTCTGACATGGTCTATAATACATGCTGAAATATTTTTTGCAACAGTTTTATCCAGAGGATCGGGGATTATATAATTATAATCAAGCTCATCTTTTGTAACCATGTTTGAAATTGCTTTTGCGACTTCAATTTTGATTGAATCCGTTATTTTTTTTATGCCTGCATTAATAACTCCGTCAAAAAGCCCGGGGAATACAAGGGAATTATTTATCTGGTTATCAAAATCGGGTCTGCCGCTTGCATAAATTTTTGCACCCGCTTTTTTGGCCAAATCCGGCATAATTTCGGGTATCGGGTTTGCAAGCGCAAAAATAACGGGGTCTGATTTCATTGTTTCTATCATTTCGGGTCTTAAAACGTTTCCCGCAGAAACTCCTATAAAGACATCGGCATCTTTAATTGCAATATCAAGACCGCCTCTTAAGTTTAATTTGTTTGTAAGTTTTGCAATATTTTCCAAAGATTGGTTATTACCTTGCCTTCCTTCATATACGATTCCAAAAATATCCGTCATAATGATATTTTTGGCGCCCGCTTTTAATAAAAGCCTTGCTATTGCCTGCCCTGCGGCACCCGCGCCCGAGATTACAATTTTTATTTTATCTAAACCTTTACCCGTTAATTTAAGAGCATTATATAACCCGGCAAGCGTTGCAATGGCGGCGCCGTGCTGGTCATCATGGAATACGGGAAGTTTTGAATTTTGAATTAAATAGTTTTCAATTTCAAAACATTCGGGCGCTTTTATATCTTCCAGATTAATGCCCGAAAATGAATCTTCAAGAAGCAGACATATTTTTTTAATTTTGTCGGGGTCTTGAGTGTTTAAGCATAAAGGCATTGCATCAACATCGCCCAAATCTTTAAATAAGACCGCTTTGCCTTCCATAACGGGAAGCCCCGCAGTGGGACCTATATTGCCGAGGCCCAAAATTGCGGAGCCGTCGGTGATTATTGCAACAGGTTTTCTGTATTCGATTAAGTCGGAAACTTTTGTTTCGATGACACCGCCGAATGCGCTTCTTAATTCAACGGGTTCAAGTTCTTCCAGTTTAAAATTGTCGGGGAATATGCAACCTTTTGAGCAGGTCGGAATAAATTCGGTATTATTATATTCCATTCCTTCGATTAAGGTTGTATCAACGCCCATAAAATTGGGCATTATGGCATCTTTTACCATATCCAAATCTTCTTTCGGGCATTGTTTAATTACAAGAGGGTAGGCATCCGTTGTTCTTGTTTCTTTTAAAAATATCGCCCTTTTCAGTGAATCTTCATAATTATATGAAAGCACGGCAACTGAATTTGACCTGTTTGTAAGTTCAAAAACTTTTTCTAAATTGTCTTTTATTTTAAGACAGCTTTGAGAAACCCCGGGAGTATACACCAAAGATAATATTTTTTTATTTTTAACTTTTACTTTCGGTATTATTTCAATTGCTTTCATTATTCTCTTACCTTATTTTCGTTACCCTGAATCAGCCTTTTTATGTTTTCTCTGTGAAGATAAATTATGTATACGGCTGCAAGCGCGCAATAAATTGTGTATGCAATCGGGTTATTTAAAAAATACATTAAAAAGGGTGCGGTTAATATTGCAATAATTGAACCGACCGATACATATTTTGTAAAATATGTAATTATGCACCAGATAACGGTCAGGATAATTCCCGCTAAAAAGTTAAGCGCATAAATTGTGCCGATACCGGATGCTACGCTTTTCCCGCCTTTAAATTTTAAAAATACGGGTTTAGAATGTCCTATGATTACCATAACAGCCGCAATAACAGCCAAAAGACCTATTGAATCTCCCTGAATTAGATATTTTGTAAGTAAAACGGGTGCCATACCTTTTATTGCATCAAGAATCATAACGGTAAAGAACCATTTTTTGCCCAATACTCTTTTTACGTTTGTGGCGCCTGTTGAACCGGAGCCTATCGTTCTTATGTCTTTTCCCGTTTTTGCTTTAACGATTAAATAACCTGTCGGGATTGAACCGATTAAATATGCAAAAAGCGCAACGATTATTATAAAAAGGTACATAGGAATATTCATTTATTTTTCTCCCTTTTCTTTAAAAGACATTCTGACGGGTGTGCCGAAAAAGCCGAATGCTTCTCTTATTTTTTTCATTAAATATCTTTTATATGAATCTTTTAAAAGTTTTTTTGAATTTACAAAAAACGTAAACTGGGGCGGCTTTATTCCCGATTGCGCCGAATAATAAATTTTTAAAAATCTGCCTTTGTCCGATGAGGGCGGGTTTAAGTCGAGCGCTTCGTTTATTATTTTATTCAAGGTGCTTGTTTGAACTTTTTTCGTTCTTTCTTTTTGAACTTCTCTTGCGATTTCAAAAATTTGGTTTAATCTTTGCCCCGTTTTTGCGCTGATAAAGATTTTTTTTGCGTAATTCAAAAAAGGCGCTTCTTTTTCTATCTGCTGCTCAATTTTATGGGTTTGAACATTTTTGATTAAATCCCATTTATTAAAAGCGACAATTAACCCGCAGCCGTATTCTTCGCAAGATTGCGCTATTTTTTTATCCTGATCGGAGAGCCCTTCTTTGGCGTCAATTACAAGAAGGGTAACATCTGCTTCTTTAATTGATTTTAAGGCTCTGTCCACCGCAAAAGCTTCAATTCCGTAATCAACTTTTGATTTTTTTCTTATGCCCGCAGTGTCTATTAAAATAAATTCTTCATTATCGTATATGACGTTTGAATTTATGGAATCTCTTGTGGTGCCCGAAATATCCGATACGATTGCTCTTTGTTCGTTTAAAAGATTGTTTAATATTGAACTTTTGCCTGCGTTGGGTTTTCCTGCTATTGCGATTTTTATTATCGAATCGTCTTTTGTATCGGGAAGTTTTTCTATATCTTTTGTGATTAAATCCAATAAATCTCCGACGCCGCCCGAACCGTGGAGCGCAGATAAGGGTACGACTTCATCAAAACCCAAAGTGTAAAATTCGTCCGCAAAAGTAAATTCGTTTGACGAATCGGCTTTATTTGCAACAACTATAACGGGTTTTTTTGATTGCCTTAAAATATTTGCAATATCATTATCATAAGGGTTAAGACCCGATTTTGCGTCAACAACAAATAAAATTAAATCCGCTTCATCGACCGCAATTTTTGCCTGTGCAAAAATGTTTTTTACAAATTCGTCTTCATCGTTTGTGATAATTCCGCCCGTGTCTATTAAAATAAAGGGTTTAGATTGCCATATCGCATCAAAATAAATTCTGTCCCTTGTAACGCCGGGGGTATCATCCACGATAGATTTTCTCTCGCCTACGATTCTGTTAACGAGAGTTGATTTGCCGACATTGGGGCGTCCTACGATTGCAACCGTTTTTGTTTTCATAAGACTATTTTACAATAAACATGTATCCTTTGATAAATTCTTTAATGCTTGTAAGTTTTGAATTTTTATCGGTTTCGACATAAAACCTTAAAAGCGGTTCCGTGCCTGATTTTCTTATCAGGATTTTTGTTAAGTTATCTTCTAAGTATAATTTAACCCCGTCTATTTCATTTTTTTGAATAATTTTTTGATTTGCAAAATTTTCCTCCATTTTAATTTCGGAGATTATTTTTTCTTTTTGGGTGTCATCATCAAGTTTGATATCAACTCTGTCCTGCACAAATTCAACGCCCGCAAAATCAATTATTTCTTCTTTTAATTGATATAAGGGTTTATTTGTTTTTGCGATTGCTTCAATGATTAACAGGTTTGCATAAATTCCGTCTTTTTCCGAGATATGGTTTCCCGTTGAAAGCCCGCCCGAATCTTCGCCTCCTATTATTGTTTTATTAAGGCGCATGGCTTCTCCTATCCATTTAAAGCCGACCGGAGTTTCAATTATTTCAACGTTTAATTTTTTTGCAACCGCATCAACAAGCCCGCTTACGCCGACGGTTTTTACAACTGCGCCTTCCATTCCTTTTTCTTTCAGGTATTTTAATAAAATTGCAAGGATTATATTCGGGGAAACATAGTTTCCCTGTTCGTCAATAACGCCGTATCTGTCTGCGTCTCCGTCATTTGCAACGGTTATATACCCTTGTTTTGTATGTTTTAAAAATTCAGGTTTCGGCTCGGGTAAAAACCCGCCGAAATTCGGGTCAAAATGGTTGTTATAGCTTTCAAAACTTATGTTTTTTTCTTTTAATATTTTATCAAAATAACCGATTGAAGCGCTAAAAAGTCCGTCATATATGATTTTTGGCGGATTATTTTTGATTGCTTCAAAATCAATTAAACTGTCGATTTGTTCAAAATACATTTTTGAAAAATCTTTTTTTAGGACAATGCCTTCTTTTTCTTCAAGCGTAAAAATTTTATTTTCGATTATTCTTTCAATTTCTTTTGTTATGTCGCTTGTGGCGGGGCCGCCGTAGCTCGGGATAAATTTAATTCCGAGGTAATCGGGCGGGTTGTGAGATGCGGTAAACATCAGCGCTCCGGATGAATTTTTTGTATTTCTTGCGGCAAATGCAATAACGGGTGTCGGCACTATATGTTCAGATAATAAAACATCAAATCCGTATGCAGCCAAAAGGTCCGAAGAAAATTTTGCGTATTTATCGGCATCCAGCCTTGAATCATAACCTATTATTACCGTTCCCGATTTCAGGTATTCGGCTGTTGCAAGAGTAATTTTTTTAACGTTATCGAAATTAAAATCTTTGCCGATAATTCCCCTGAACCCGTCAGTTCCGAATTTTATTCCAGTTTGCATTGTTTCGCATGCTCCAAATTTCTATTACAATATATTTATGGATAATTATATTAAAAAAATATTATATTTAGGACCCGAGGGGTCAAATTCTCAACTTGCCGCAGGAGTTTTTGAAAATAAACTTAAAATTAATACGGAAATGATACCTGTTTCCACCATTACAAAGGCGATTGAAATTTTGGACAGCGAAGATGATTCAACGGCGGCGGTTTTGCCGATTGAAAATTCAATTGAAGGAATCGTAAGAGAAACGATTGATAATTTAATCCAAACGGGCGCGGATGTTTTTATTCAGGCGGAGATTACCGTCCCCATTTGTCATTGTCTGATTGCAAAAGGAAAAAAGGAAGAAATTAAAACCATTGTTTCAATAACGCAGGCAGTGGCGCAGTGTAAAAAATACATAGCCGATAATTTTCCTAAAGATATAGGAATTATTTTGTATTCTTCAACATCCGGGGCAGCTAAATATATAAAAGATAAGGATAATTCTTTTGCTTCAATTTCAAATGAACTCTGTGCGGGGTTATACGGGCTCAATGTTATTGAAAAAGATATAAATGACGTTAAGGATAATAAAACAAGATTTATTCTTGTTGCAAAAAAGAATTTGTGCAAAGAAAAAAAATCAAGAACATCAATTTCTTTTACCACGGAAAATAAACCAGGCGCTTTATTAAAAATATTAGAGATATTTAAAAACAATAATTTAAACTTAATTTATCTTGAATCAAGACCTTCCAAGAAAAAATTCGGCGAATACATTTTTTATGCCGATATAGATAAAGGCTTTGAAGACATAAAAGAAGTTTTAGAGGAAGTTAATAAAAATTGCGGATATTATAGGCTTCTCGGGTCTTATTGCATACTTTAAAAAAAATTTTTAAGTGGTATAATTATTAATACCGCACTTTGAAAATTTTTTGGGGATGTAAAGGATTTTGACAGGGCGATTTGTTCTTCGTTGATTGCATGCCGGAGGGTAGTTCTCCGTTATCAACAGTACAAAAAAATAAACGCTAATAACGTTGTAGATGCTAGAAATGCTTTTGCAGCTTCCGCTGTAAGAAAAGCAGCCTAAGAAAGTTAGGTGTAGCCACTCTATAGATTGAATTTGCAGGTTTATAGGGTCAATTTTGCAAATACAGTATATGTTATTTAAGGCGGCATATATCAAGATTCAGTCTTAAAAGTTGTCTGTCTTTAAAACAGACTATGATTAAATCGTAAGGTTTTGATTTTTCCCTTGGTTTAATCTAAAAAATAAAAGTCTAAGCATGTAGATATTACCGGAGTGCCGTTTTGGACGCGGGTTCGACTCCCGCCATCTCCACCATAAAAGATAAGTTGAAAGACTTGTCTTTTGTTATGCTATTATTGGGTTTTTGTCTTTATTATTTTTTTAATATTTAACATTTTTATTTTAACCCTTATGGCACTTGGACTTTATAATTTTCTTTTTGTATATAGTAGAATGTGATAAAGGGAGTAAAAATGAAAAAGTTTGTATTGATTATTACATGCTTGTTGTTATCCAACATATGCTTTGCAAAGGATTTTGGCGTAATAAAAAATAAACGTGCTTTAGTTTTCCAAGCGTTAAATGACGGAGCATTAGGATACATTTGTCCCAAATGGGCGTTAAGCAATGGAGATTGTGAATACGGACAATTCGTATATTTTGATTTTAATTACGATTTTGTTGATAATCAAAGATTTACTTTACCTAAAAATTATTATTTTTATGCAGATGGAGTCTATAAATATACAAATAAAGAAAATATAGTTAAAACTGTTAGAAGAGTTAGTATAATTTCAAAATAATATTATTTATAACGCATATTATAAATAGTTTTATAGAAAAAAATAGGTGAGTATCAAATATGGATTCAACAGATTTTTGAAGTAAGATTTTCGATTTTTGCGACATTATCTCCAGATAATTTTATTGTTTTTGAAGTTAAGAACCCGCACAAGGCGAAGCCTTGTATAGCGGGGGTGAATCCTACATCCGTTGCTTAATGAGCCGAAGGCGAATTTAGAAACGGTGGATGCAGTGAGCGTAAAATTTCTAAAGGGTGAAGAATGAACCCTTTTAGAAATTAAGCGTCTGCCGCCATCTCCAACTTTTGAAATTTGAGTCGTACTCCGACGGAGTAGGTGAAAAAATGAAAAAGCATGCGGATGTGAGAGCGTGATGGCGCCGCGGCGAGCGGCAGCAGACAGCTAGATACCGGACGGGATAGTAATCTGTGAGTTTGTATTTCAAACTCTGCAAAGAAAAGCATTAATTTGCACCGTGTAGGACTTCGCCGTTTTAAGAGAATTTATTTGATTTGCAGAGAATTTATGCTGCTTACGGCAAAATTTTTTTGGGCAAATAAAAAAAGTCCTTTTTTATACAAATATCTTGACAGTCAGATAAGAAAAATATACTATTAGGTCATATTAGGTCTAATCAGGTATTATTATGTTTGAAAATTTTGATATCAAAATAAATAACCAAATGCTCACCATCATCTCTGAAATAGATGAATTTAAGGGAAGCTGGAAACTACTGGGACAAATGGCTCCGGAGAAATTACAGGCTTTGAAAAAAGTCGCAACGATTGAAAGCGTTGGTTCTTCAAACAGAATTGAAGGCAACAAACTTTCGGATAAACAAGTTGAAGAACTTTTATCAAGAATTAATAAACAATCTTTTGCTAACCGTGATGAAGAAGAAGTTGCAGGATACGCAAAACTTGCGGATACAATTTTTGAAGATTGGGAAGTAATTCCTTTATCTGAAAATTATATAAAACAACTGCATAAAATTTTATTAGAGTATTCTTCAAAAGATGAAAAACACAAAGGAGAATACAAAAAAATTTCAAATGCTGTTGCCGCCTATGATAACGAGGGTAAAGAACTTGGAGTTCTTTTTGAAACGGCAACGCCTTTTGAAACACCTTTAAAAATGCAAGAACTTATCGATTGGACTAATAAAAATTTGGCTGATAGATTTTATCATCCGTTAATTATTATCGGAGTTTTTGTTGTTAACTTTCTTGCAATCCATCCGTTTCAGGATGGAAACGGCAGGCTTTCAAGAGCTTTAACCAATCTGTTATTGCTCAAATCAGGTTACGCTTATGTTCCTTATAGTTCAACAGAATCAATAATTGAAGATAATAAAGAGGGATATTATAGAGCTTTAAGGCAAACTCAAACTACTTTAAATTCCGAGCCAAATTATGAACCATGGCTGATGTTTTTCTTAAAAACCTTGCAAAAGCAAAAAATCAGATTAGAATACAAATTAGAACATACTGAAATTAAAAAACTTTCAAATCTTGATTTACCCGAAGTTTCCGCAAAAATTATGGAAGTTTTTGAAAAAAAAGACCGTGCAACAATTTCAGAGTTATCTGAAATGACAGGTACAAATATTAATACAATCAAAAAACACCTTGCGAATCTTGTTGAAAATAATTATTTGATAAAACACGGTAAAACCCGCGGTGCATGGTATACAAAAAATTAAATCGTGTCCGATTGATAAGTTTATCTTGAAAATACTTAATTTTTATACTTTTCAAATCTTTTTTCAAATTCTTCCGCTTTTTTAGCGGCTTCTTCTTTTGTATATTGATATTTTGAAAGGCTTATCATAATTCTGCCTTCGGATTCTTTCATTAATTTTTCTTTTATTTTATAAGGGTAAGTTTCATTTCCCTTTAGCCCGCCCGAATGAATTTCATTTATGATGTCATCGGTATATGATTGCATATATTTAGGGATTTTAGGGTGTCTTTTTATGTATTCGACAAGGCGCATATTTTCTCTGTAACGGTTACCTGATGCCGTTGTTAAAAGAAAGTTTCCTATCGTGTTTAATCCGCCTAAAGAAGCTGGGGTGATATGCTCTATTGAGCCTGTGGATGCTATAAAAATTCTTCTTACAATCTCAATTTGTTTTCTTTTTGAATATTTAACGACAAAAGCGTTTATGCTTGATTCCGAGGTCGGCAGAAATAAGGCTTTATTTTTAATATCGTTAAAAATTTCTTTTTCGTTTGGTTTCGGGATGATTTCTTCTAAGGAATCAAGAAATATTCTTCTTTTGAATGTGTCTCTTTTTGAATCGGCCAAAATTATCTGTCTGCATTTTGTTGTTTTTGCCCTTAATCTAAGGGCTGTTGAAGAAGACAATTTTCTTGATAAAACATCTACATCATCCAAAACTTCAAATTCTTCAAGCTTTAATTTGGTAAGGCAGTTTTCTCTTATCATCTGAAGACAGTTTTGAAGGTTGTCATTGGGGTTAAGCTCCGCAAAATCTTTAAAAATCGCATAAAGAGATTTTTCGGTTTTCAGCATATTATTTTTATAATGCGATAATAAATAAACGGAATCTTCCGCAGATTTACATTTTAAAAGCCCTTTTTCAAAACCTTTTATGGCATCTGAAGGGATAATTTTAATTCCTCTGTAGGGGCAAGTTATGTTTTTTAATTTTCTAAGCGGTTTTCCCTGTGAGGTTGTTCCTTCATGGGGGATATCATAATAATATTTAAGATAATTACTTTGCGTAATTCTTTTCGGTTTTTGACCCTGAACCGGCATTTTAAAAAACCCCGTTTTAAATTAAAACTGCCCTAAAACTAAATAATATCAGTTTAAAAGGCTTCAGGCAAGCATAATTTTAATAAAAAGGGCAGCATTTATTATAACGTGCTGCCCTTTTTAATCTTTAAATAAGATTGTTTTTGCCTGCCAGGTAAGCTGCTCTTGACCTGTTTTTTACGTTTAGGCGTCTTAAAATTGCTCCCACATGGGCTTTTGATGTAAAAGAAGATACATAAAGAGTATCTGCAATTTCTTTATTACTCAAACCCAGGCAAACAAGTTTTAAAACTTCCTTTTGTTTTTCTGTTAAGTTCATACCACTTCTCCTTTCAATTCTTCGTGTTAAGCGTATTAAAATAAATACGCTTATAGGTTACAATTTTCATGCATTAAAAGTATCGAAACGATAACTTTTAACAGCGGGCAAAATGTCCTTTGTTTGATTTTTCTTATAAAATCAATGGTTTGAGCCTAAAAAAATTTATTTTAACAAAACTTAACAACATAGCCAAACGGATAAGTTTTATAATTTATTCGTCATTTTGAAGTTTATTTTTTATTTAATATATTCCGTATAAAACCGGTATGCTTCAAAAGTTTTTGAGAAATAATCTTTATTTAATCCGGCTTTTAATTTAAGAGAATTTAAAAATTCTTTTTTATCGGGCAATTGTTCCCATACGGACGGAAGATAAACCGCCTGATAATTCCCATCTTTTATTATTATTCCGTCTTTAAAAGGGACAATTTTTTCCAATAAATCATTTTCATCTTCAAAAATTATCTGCTTTGGTTCCGATAATAATGAAATTGCAAAAGTTAAATCTTTTAATTCTTCTTTTTTAACGGGGTAAAATCTCGGGTCTTTAAATGCCGCATTTTGAGCGTTCAAAATTATATCTTCAATTAAGGGTCTATGTGCAATAATTGAACCTATGCAGCCTCTTAAATTTCCTTGTTTTTCAATGGTAACAAAGCTTGCGCCCGCTTCATCAAATATTTTTTTATAGGAAATTTGTTCTTTTATGGGTTCAAGTTTTGATTTAACCGATAATTTACAAAGTTGAATTAAAAAATCGGAATAATATTTTTTTATAAATTCGTTTTTTTCTCCTTCGTATAACATCCAGGCGCCGTATCCCACAACGCTTTTTTTGTCGTTTGTTATGGAAGAGGAATTTTTCATATTGATTCTAATCATTGAAAAATTCTTTTTATTTGCAAATTGAATAAGCCCTAAAACCCCCGTGGCGCCGCAGGCAAGCTCATGGGAGAAATTTTTTGTTATTCCTTTTTCAATTAAACCTGCCGTATAATTATCAATTTT
>DVJH01000026.1 GCA_018710795.1 Candidatus Galligastranaerophilus gallistercoris
TTATTTATGAGGCGCATATTTTTATACCGTTTTACAATACTTAATAAAACACCTTATTTATTAAGCTTTTAAAAAGTTTTATGCTAATATTTTGTTGATGGAAAATTGTTTTACCCCGATATAAAGGAAAAGTAGGTGAAAATGCTGAATTTATTGCAAAAAAATGTGTTTACTTCTTTTGATATTAAAGATGTTTTTCCAAAACTTCTTCAAATATACGGAATCAGCGAAGTAAAAGAAGAAAGAAAAAAATATCTGACGGAAACAATAGAAAAATTCGGCTACCTGCCGTATCCTCACTATAAAGCATTGGAAGAATTAACGGACGGTGAAGTTGTTTTTGCTCTCGTTAAAATTTTGGAGCAGGAAGGTGTTTATCAAAATTCAAAACTTGTAAATTTTTCAAATCCTTCGGTTCTTTCAAGAAGGAAAATCAAAAACTCAAACTGGTTTAAAAAAGAAACCCATAACATTAAGCTTTTATCTTTATCGGCGCTTGGAAACGGAAATGTATCCGATAAAACCGCAACGTTTATTCAATGGCTTGCGCAATTAATCTGTCTGCCCAGAGGCAACAAAATGCTCAACATTTTGGGGGATACAATATACCTTCTTCCTTTCCACCCGAGAGAATTCGGCTGTGCATATCTGCCTATGTCATCGGAAATCAGCCCGAAAATGGAAGATGATAAAATAGTAAAATTCTTGGGATTGAGAGCAAAAGCACAGGTACAGTTATTTATAACCCTTGCGCAATTGTCGGGGCACCCCGTTATTTATGACATTCTTCCCCAGACCGGAAGATTTTCCAAAATAGTTTTATCAAGACCTTATGTTGCAAGATGGGCAAACATCAAAGAATTAACTTCCCAATATGTTGCAGCTTTAGATCAGGTTATAGAAGATATTAAGATTGCAAACAAATTTAATGAAGATGAACTTGAAAATACAAAAACAAATTATATTGAAATCCTGAACGGCTCCGATTATATGTACAGGGATTATCAAAAACCCATAGTCGAAGCAATCGAGCTTTATATGAAAGACATAAAAATAAATCTTGCAAACAATATGGCTCAAAAGCAGGTTCAAGACGATATCGTTAAAAAAGTTTCTTTGATTATAGAAAATATAAACGGCAAGAAAGCATACAAAGAAGAAGATATAACCTGCCAGAAAGATATCATTAACGCTCTTATCAATGAAGGATACTGGCCGATGCCGGGAGGCGCATGGTGCTCAAGCGGAATTCCGGTATTTGATAAAATGCATTTTTCAAAAGATTATCCCATATATAAACACTATAATTATAAAGGTGAAGACGTTTCAAAATTTGCAAACCTTGATTGCCAGACACCTTATTACTTTACATATTTTGAAAACGGCAAATACAATGAAAAAGTAATAGACTTTTATCTCGATTACACTTCAAAACTTCAAAAAGAATACAATTTTGACGGATACAGGGTTGATCATATCGATCATGTTGTAGATGATTTGTCCGAACAAAACGGTATACCCATAAGCTACAGAATCCCGAGAAAAGTATTGGGCAAGGTAAATTCAAATCTTAAAAAACATGTTCCTTATTTTGCGACTTTAGCGGAATATATGCTGTGGGATAACTACTATAAGGAATATCATAAAGATATGGATTTTGACCTTTTGTGGGGCAACGACATCGTATCTCAATCATCTAAAACTCCCAAGCAAATCATAAAAGACAATAAAACTCTTGAAGATTATAACTTTAAAAACGGCAAAACAAACCCCTTGTCTATTTTGAAAACCTATAACAATCAGGACGGAGAATTTGAAGCAATAGACAGATACCCCGGACAATTGGGCGAAACGGGCGCACTGTTTAAATGGTTTAAATATAAATTTCTCCCCGGAGGACAATATGCAAACAGACCTTCATTATACATTGACGGAGACGAAAGCTTCACGCAAACGGGAATTGAATACGTTATAGGTCATGAAGTTTCAATGAAAAGAAACGTAAACTGGAATTTCTTTGAAAAGTTTAATGCAATTAATTATTTTGCACAGCATTCAAAAATTATCGTATGCGGCAAGGCAAAACTTCTTGAAGAACAAAATAACGGACTTTGTTACTGGGAAATAAATTCCGCCTTCGGCTCGTTGCTTGTTATTGCAAACTATAAAAGTCCGACCGAAAAAATCCAGTGCCAAAACGAAGAAGGGCACAGCTGGGTTGAAGTAAAACGCGGCGAAACCATATATAACAGCATTGTAAGCTTTAAAGGAAGAAAACTGAAATCATACTTTGAATTTGACTATGACGAGCTTCAAAAATGTATGCTGGTGGAAAAACCCCTTGAAAATAAAATAGAAAATGAAATATTCATAGGGACCCTAAATCCGGCAGAATTTAAAATATACGGCTTTGAAGATTGATTTTAAAGGGGCTTAACAATTAAGCCCCTTTTGATTTGCTCATTTTTTTTGTTGATAATATAATTTGTTTATTGAAACAATAATAAAGGGTAGTTATGGTTAATTCTGTAGTAGTAGTCGGACGCGTCGGGCAAAATCCCGAAATGAAATATTTTGATTCGGGAAAGGTTAAAGTTAATTTTTCGGTTGCCGTTAACAGATGGGATTCAAAAACAAAAGAAGAAATAACCGACTGGTTTAATATTGAAATCTGGGATAAACAGGCCGAATTTGCGGGCGAATGGGTTAAAAAAGGTTCGCTTGTGGGAATTGAAGGAAGGCTGATTTCAAGCAAATGGACAACACCGGACGGCGAGACCATGGAAAGATATCTTATAAGATGCTCCAACATAAGACTGATGGGTTCTAAAAGAGAAGAAAACTGATATATGTCTATTACGGGAGTTATAGGTATTGTAGCCGATGATTTAACAGGAGCAAACGATACCGCATTACAGTTTTTTATGAAAGGTTCAAATACCGAAATTATTTTTGAAGCAAATGACGAGCTTCAAAATCATTTGAATGTCGGCACCTGGGCACTTACAACGGAATCCAGAAACATTGAAGCAAAACTTGCCGCCCAGGCTATGTGGGAAAATTCAAAAAAAATTAAAGAGAACCTGAACGTTACAAATTATTATAAAAAAATCGATTCCACGCTGAGAGGCAATATTGCGGTTGAAACTTTAACGATGCTGGATGCAATCGAATATGATGCGGCGGTTATTGCACCCGCTTTTATTCAGGAAGGAAGAATTACAATAGGGGGATATCAGCTTTTAAAGGGTGTCCCGATTGAAAGAACCGACGCCGCAAGAGATGCATACGCTCCCATTTATGATTCATATATCCCCGATATTTTAAAAAAACAGGTAAATGAAAACTATTATGAATGCATTTCCACTATTGAATTAAAAACTGTCGCAAAAGGCGCGGGTCCGATTACAAATAAATTGAACGAATTAATATCTTCAGGTAAAAAACTCATTGTAGCCGATGCCGTTTCATCCGTTGATTTGGAACAAATTGCACTTGCAATAAGCAAAAGCCAGTATAATATTTTGCCCGTAGGTTCTGCAGGTCTTGCCCATGCATTGGGAAATGTCTGGCTGCCCGAAGAAAAAAGGGAGCCCGTTAATAAACAATTTCCGGTTCTTCCGAAATTAATTTTATCCGGTTCAAAAACAACAATAACCGCAACACAAATCAACAAGCTTTCAATGGATGACGATATAAATAATACCTATTTTATTGATATTCATCTTGACGATATTTTAAACCCCGATATAGAACAAATGTCAAACCGCATTGTTCAAAATCTGGGTAAAGATAATATCGTAATAGTCCATGTAAGTAAACTCGATGAAGAACTTTCTCTTGATACCGAATACGACAAATTGATTGACAACGGAATTACAAAAGAAAAACTTGCATCAAACATAACGGACTACCTTTCCGATATAGCGCAAAAAACAAGTGAAAAAGCCTCATTTGTGCTTATTACGATAGGAGGAGAAACTTCTTATAAATGTTTGAACAAAATGCAGTGCAAATATCTTCAAATGGCAGATGCCATTTTGCCCGCAGTTTCATTGTGCATTGATTCAAACGCAAGATTTATAGTTACAAAATCGGGCAATATGGGCTCAGCCACTGCCCTTGTTGATATAATAAATTATTTTAAATACCATGAGAAACAATAAAATTGCAATTACAACGGGCGATCCTCTCGGCATAGGGGAAGAAGTTACATACAAAGCCTTAAATATTTTAAAACCCGATAAAAAAGACATTATAATTATCGGCAAAGATTTAAATTTGGGGTACGAAACAATAGAAGTCGATTGTGATGATATCGGAAAATATTGTTATGATTGCTTAAAAATCGCATCCAATCTCGCTTTAAGCAAAGAAATCAAAGGCATTGTAACCGCGCCTGTTTCAAAAGAAGCACTGAATAAATCCGGATATCATTTTTCGGGGCAAACGGAAGTTTTGGAATCTTTATTATCGGAAAGCGAAGAAGAAAAAGCCGAAATGGTTTTTATCTCAAATGATTTAAAAGTTATGCTTTTAACAAGACATATTCCGCTGAATAAAATTTGCCTTTCAAAAGAAATGATAATAAACAAAGTTTCAAGACTAAATAAATTTTTAAAAGAAAAATGCAAAATTCAATACCCCAAAATTGCGCTCTGTGCGCTTAACCCCCATGCGGGCGAACATGGCATTTTGGGCAGTGAAGAAATAGATATTATAATCCCTGCCGTTAAAGAATTAAATAATGAAGGTATTTTTACATACGGACCTTATAGCGCCGACGGGCTTTTTGCCAAAGTCGGAAAAAAATATCTGAATAACGAAAAACAAGAATTTGACGCAATTGTAGCAATGTACCATGATCAGGGTTTGTGCCCCGTAAAAGCGCTTTGTGCAAATGAAGCGGTTAATACGACAATAGGGCTTAAAGTGGTAAGAACATCGCCGCCATACGGAACCGCATACGACATCAGAGGAAAAAATATCGCAAACCCGGACGGCATGGTGTGCGCCATAAAGGTTTTATTAAAGTTAATTTAATTTCATCCGTTATATAGAGTATATTTCTCCATAATTATTTATTTTTTTTAATCCGAATTTATATAATAAATTCAAAGGTTTAAAAAGAAAGATTAAGCTTATGTCTTCTTTTAACATTAACGGTCCTTCATCAAATCAGCCCATTATTCAAGGTTCGCAAAGCCTCGGTAAAGACGGAGGCGGCGGCGGCAATACGGGCTATATGAACATGCGTCAAAAAAAAGAAGGCAAAAAACAAAACGAAGAAGACAATTCGGTATTTTTGGAAGAAGCTCTTGAAGATACTTTTGAAAAAGAAGGTGAAAAGAAAAAACCTGCAAAAAAAGGAAAACTTTTAGGCGCCATTTCAAGTTTGATTAAAGACAAATTGCCTCTTGAAAAAAGCGATGACAGCGATTCTTTTACCAAATCAAAAGAACCGTCCGAAAAAGAAGATGATGACAGCGATGAATATGACGGTTACTATGAACAATATGAAGATATGAATTATGCACGGGAAAATAACGACATAAATAAAGATAATGATGATGAATATGAAATCACCGAAGATGACGATTATTACGACGG
>DVJH01000027.1 GCA_018710795.1 Candidatus Galligastranaerophilus gallistercoris
AAAGCAGGCAAATTGCTTTAAAAAAATTAAAAAAGCCTTTTTTAAACAAATTCAAATTGCCTTTGTCATATTTATATGCTCGCAATATTCATCAAAAAATATCTCACCTTGTTCAATATATCCGTTTTTGGCATAAAAATCTTTTACTCTGACTTGTGCCGACACCGTAATATTTTTTCCGCCTTCTTTTTTTATTTCATTCTCTGCAATTTTTAAAATATAATTTCCAAGCTGTCTGCCCCGATAATCTTTCATTATCGCAACCCGCCCTATATGATAAATTTTGTTTTCTTTAAAATATCTGCAGACGGCAACGGGCTTTTCATCATCATACAATACAATATGACAACAGTTATCATCAATTTTATCAAACTCGTTTTGAAACCCCTGCTCTTGTTCAAAAACGGCTTTTCTGATTGAAACAATATCTTTATTCAATGTTTTAAATATCTTGTAAATCATCAAATTGATATTAACATAAATTTGTGAAAAACTCGCCTTTGCTTAATTTGTTTAGCCTGTATTTTGCGGCTTTTTATTCTCAAAATTGGAGCGTTTCGCCGTTATTTGGAATCAATAAATTATCAATATTGTTTTTGGTTTTAAACTCGTTTAAATCTTCTCTCGTAACGCTTAAATGGCTGACTGTGTCCAGATGGCTCGCAATGACTTTTGCTCCTTTTGTATAATCCAGAACGTTTTTTACATCTTCAATATTCATAATTATGCGCTCACCGTTTAAAAGAGTTGCGGCACAAGCATTGACGACTATTATATCGGGTTTAAACTCATTAAGCGCCTCTTTAACTTCTCCGCACCATATTGTATCGCCCGCTATATATAATGTTTTTTCGTTTTCGGATTTTAAAATAACGCCCATGGCATCATAAGGCAAACCAACCGAATCACATAACGGTTTTATTGTTTCCCTTCTGCCATGCTGGGTTCCCGTTTTATATAACGTTATATCATTATATTTTGTACCTGATTTCAATATTATTTCAACATTTCTGAATCCTTTTGACATAACATAATTTTTATCAATATCCGACTGCACAAAAACTTTTATATCTTTATTTATGGATTTTTCCGCAAATTCGTCCCAGTGATCAGGGTGGATATGAGTAATAATAACCGCATCAACATCAACAATTTTTTCAATTTCAAAAGGCAGATTAATTCTCGGCTGGCGTGTCTCGGAATTTATTGCAACGTCAAACCCCGGCATATAATCTTTCGGCATAAGCCACGGGTCAACTAAAAATTTTTTATTATTATATTCCACTATGATTGTTGCGTTTCTAACCTGAGTAATTTTCATTTAAACTTCTCCTTTTTATAATAAAGAAATTTTATACGGATGTTTTCTTTTTGACAAGAATATACATTTTTGTATAATACTTACCAAAAAGTAAATTAGGGACTTTAATTATGACTAAGCATAAGAAAGATGAATATAAATGCCCTCTTGAAGCAACAATGGATATAATCGGCGGAAAATACAAAGGGGTAATTATGGGACACCTTATAAACAAAACATTGAGATATAATGAACTTCAAAAACTGATTTCTCACGCTACGCCAAAAATGCTTATTCAACAGCTAAAAGAGCTTGAAGCGGACGGAATAATCAAGAGAAAGCTTTATCCGGTAGTGCCGCCAAAGACTGAATATTCTCTCACTAAAAGAGGCGAAACTCTGATTCCCGCAATTATTGAATTAAACAAATGGGGTATGAATTATTTAAAAGAAGAAAATATCCCCTGCGCATATCAAGGCAACTTGAATAAAATCTGATTAATTATATTTAATAAAATGCCCGCATATTCTGCGGGCATAAGACAATTTTTGATTTATTTTTCTTTTATTTTCGGTATTCTCATTGCATAGAATGAACGTAAAACGAAAATCAAAGCAATTCCTAAAAATATCCAGCCTATTACGGGCGAATACATTTTAAAAGACTCCGAAATTGCAATTTCCATTGCAAGAAGCCCGAATAACGTCGTAAATTTAATAATCGGGTTCATTGCAACGGACGATGTATCTTTAAAAGGATCCCCGACCGTATCCCCGACAACTGTTGCCTCATGCAAAGGTGTTCCTTTTTGATTCAGGTCAACTTCAACAATCTTTTTGGCATTATCCCAGCAGCCGCCCGCATTTGCCATAAAAACAGCCTGAAACAGCCCGAAAACGGCAATTGCGATTAAATAGCTTACGAAAAACGCAACCGGAGCATTTGTTGTGCAATTGGGCGCCGATAAACAAGCAAAAGCAAGCGCAAATGCAAACAATGCGATAAAGATATTTCCCATGCCTTTTTGGGCATATTTTGTGCAGATTTTAACCACCACTTTTGAATTTGCGATATTTGCACTTTTATTGTTTATATCATCAAGTTTGATATTTTCTTTAATGTATTCGGTTGCAGAATACGCACCCGTTGTAACCGCCTGCATTGAAGCTCCGCTAAACCAGAAGATTACGGCACCGCCCGCTAAAAGTCCCAAAATGGTATAAGGATTCAATAAATTTAAAATCCACTCGGGCTTAATCCCAAGTGTCGATTCAATTACAAGAATCAATGAAAATATCATGGTGGTTGCCCCGACAACCGCCGTTCCGATTAAGACGGGTTTTGAAGTTGCTTTAAACGTGTTTCCCGCACCGTCATTTTCTTCCAGATATTTTTTAGCATTATCAAAATCAGGTTCAAACCCGAAATCTCTTTTTATTTCTTCTTTAATATCGGGTGATTCTTCAATTAAAGATAATTCATAAACGCTTTGCGCATTATCGGTAACGGGACCGTAGCTGTCAACCGCAATCGTAACTGGTCCCATGCCCAAAAACCCGAATGCGACAAGGCCAAACGCAAAAACGGAAGGATAAATCATTAAAGAGTCGGGAATAAAGTTCGAAGCAAAATACGATAATCCCATTAACAATAAAATTACCATACCTATCCAAAATGCGGAAAAGTTCCCCGAAACAATCCCCGATAAAATGGTTAAAGATGCTCCGCCTTCTTTTGAAGCTATAACCGCTTCTTCCGTATGTTTTGCCTTGGGTGATGTAAAAATTTTGGTAAATTCGGGGATTAAAGCGGCGCCCAATGTTCCGCAGGATATTATACACGACAATACAAGCCATATATTTCCCATATCGCCGAGCATTTTATAACTTACGCCGAAAGTCATTATGATTGATAAAATTGAAGTTATCCAGACTAAATTCGTTAAAGGCTGTTCAAAATCAAATTTTTTGGCTTTTGCCGAATAAACCCTGTCTATAACGCCGTTTATCCAATATGCAACAACGGAAGTTAAAATCATCAAAAATCTCATAACAAAAATCCAGGTTAACAATTGAACCTGATTTTCGCCGCCCGCTACCGCAAGCAGAATAAAAGAAACAAGGGCAACACCCGTTACGCCGTATGTTTCAAATCCGTCTGCCGTGGGTCCGATTGAATCGCCCGCATTATCACCGGTACAATCCGCAATAACTCCGGGGTTTCTCGGGTCGTCTTCTTTAATTCCGAATTGAATTTTCATTAAATCCGAACCTATATCGGCAATTTTGGTAAAAATGCCGCCTGCAACCCTCAGGGCCGAAGCTCCCAAAGATTCACCGATTGCAAACCCTATAAAGCAAGCCCCCGCAATTTCGCCGGGAACAAATAATAATATAACAAGCATTAAAATTAATTCGACCGAAACAAGGCAAACCCCGATTGACATGCCCGCCTTAAGGGGAATCTTCAAAACATCCAGAGGCTTTCCTTTCAGAGAAGCAAAAGAAGTTCTTGCATTTGCAAGCGTATTCATTCTGATTCCAAACCACGCAACCGCATAAGAACCTAAAATCCCTATAACGGACCACCCCAAAATCGTTAAAACGTTTTTAAGGGGCATTTCTCTTAAAAAGCCGAAATAAAATACGATACAAAGCCCGATTAAAATTTCCAGCAATACAAGAAATTTTCCCTGTTGAATAAGATATGTCTTGCAGGTTTCAAAAATAATATTTCCGACATCTGCCATTTTCTTATGAACATCAAGTTTTTTGATTTTTAAAAATTCAATAAATCCGAATATAAGCCCTAAAACGGAAATTCCGATACCTATAAGCAAAAGGTTGTAATTATCCGGATTTACGGCTTTAATATCGGGAACGATTAAATCTGCCTCGCCCGCATAAACAGGCATTAAAGAACAAATGAACGCAAACAATAAAGCGCTCATCATCTTGAAAGAAAACATTTTTTTAAACATAATCTATCCTTAAATTAAATCGTGCACTTGAGTTTTTATAATACCTCAAATTTGACGCCCGAACAACTTTTTTAACATATTTAGACGAGCTTTTTATATTCGTTTATTACTTTGTCGTTTATATCAATAAAAATAATTTTTTCTATTCTATCATTTTGACTTATAAATTTTTTAACGGTTTCAAATGCGGTTTTTGCGGCTTTATCAATCGGAAAACCGTATATTCCGCAAGATATCGCAGGATATGCAATCGTTTTTATATTATTTTTGATTGCAAGATTTAAACTTGTTAAATAGCAGGATTTTAAAAGTTCCTCTTCATTATTTTTCCCGCCTCTCCAAACGGGGCCCACGGTATGGATTACGAATTTTGAAGGAAGATTGTATCCTTTTGTGATTTTTGACTGTCCCGTTTCACATCCGTTTAAAGTTTTGCACTCTTCAAATAATTCTCTGCCCGCTGCACGATGAATGGCGCCATCCACCCCGCCGCCCCCCAAAAGCGTTTTGTTTGCGGCATTAACGATTGCATCAACCCTTAATTTTGTAATATCACCCTTTATAATTTCAATTTTTCCCATAATTAACCCCCGACCGATAATTTAACCATTATAGCGCATAATCGCAGGTTTACAGAATAAATCCCGAATAAAAATGTTTTTATATCATCTCCGATATCTTTACGGGGCAAAGATAAATTCGACAACTACGGCATAAATTCTTTTTTTTGCATAATTTGAAATAACAAGAATTCCGCTTTTATCTTCATAATCAATCAAAGTGCTTTTTATCATCAGCCCTTTTTGCTGCTTAATATCGTTAAGAACGGCTTCTTCCTGCCCGAGAACAGGCTCAGAATTTTTATATAAATATAATTCAATTTCAACTTCCCCTTTTTCAAAAGGTTCCGCTGCCAAAGTTATTTTTAATTCTTTTGTACCGTCGGGAATTGTAAATCTGTTCGTATCATATTTCATTTTTTCTATCGGTGTATCATAAATTAAAAGATACTTTGAATTCGGACAATAATGAATTTCATTTTGAGAAAGCGCATACTTTAAATAAGGATAATGGTTATCTATCCTTTTATAAAATTCCGAACTTAAATTTTCATCCATACAAACGGGCGCAAGCAGCTCTCCAATTCCTCTTATCGAACCTTCGCTCAAACATTTTGCCGCCTGCTTTTTATAAATCAGCCCTCCGAGAGCCAAAATGCCCGCCCCTGCGATTGAACCCAGAGTTATTGCGGTAACCGCCCCGCCCGAAAGCCCGTCATCTTTTTTGGACGAAACATCGGCATTTTCATTGAATAAATCATTAATTGCAAAATTAAACGAAGGCGTTCCGACTCTTGCATAAGAACAGGAGCAAAATAAAAAAATAACCGTAACCGAAGAAAAAATTTTTCTTATCATCTATACCCGCCCCAGCGTTATAACAAGATGTGCATTATACGTTGTGCAGACCGTATAATCATGCGCAAGAACCTTCGGCGTAAAAAAATCGGTTTCTACACCGTTATAAGGATTTTCTATCGTATAATTTTCCGGTTCGACGGACAAATCATTATTATCCAGCGGATATCTTCCGCATGCGCTGCGGCAGCTTTCAAATTTTGCGCTCACCTGAACGGGATCCGACAAATTTGTATTAATCCTGATTGAAAACGGGCTTAAATTCAGCCTGTAACAATCATCGGATAATCTTTTAATTCCCCTTATTTGAACACAGTCTATAAAATCGTCTTTTTCAAATTCCTTTCCTTCGACAATAATTTTTTCTATATGCAAAACTTCCGGATTTGCCGCCCTTACAACCTGCATTGCCGCATTTTCGGCATGTGAAGGCAGAGGATACAGAAAAAATATTAATAATATAAAAAAGTTTTTCTTCATACACCATAAATCTAACTTTATCGATTCAAAAATAAATTGCTTAAAAGAATATTAAACGGCTTATATTTTCAATGTCCACAACAAGGGGATTTATTATTAGGTATGAAACTATATAAAAAATTTAAAAAGGATTTACACAAAAAAATATGAAAAAGCTGTTTCAAATTTTATTATTTTTTATATTTTTCGCACTCTCGTGCAAATGTTTTGCAAACCCTTATTTAAGAGCCGAACTTTCGGGAGCCCCGATAATCGAACAAAACAACATTCTTGCAAATCTGAACATTGCATATATCCAAAACGACATTTCAAAACTTTATATAAAATCACAGGAGGCATACCTTTTAAATAATGAAAATCAAAACGTAAAAATTCCGATTAATAAATTGTATCTTATATCCGACGGCAATGAATTTCAAATAAATAATACCGGCTGGCAAAATTTTTACACAAGCAATGAAGCCGAAGGGAATTTGTTTCAAAAAAATATAAATTTGCGCCTTGAAAATATAGGTGAATTGCCTGCGGGAAGATACAGCTGCCTTTTAAAGTTTTTAAACAGAAATATCTTCGGGGATTTTGAATGCGATTTTCTTTTTGCATTTACGGTAGATGAAAAGCAATTAATTGTTCCGACAAGCGGAGAACCTTTGATTGCGCTTTCAAGCGAAGATGTTTTCAAAAAAGGAAATACGATTAAAAACCAAACCGACACAACTCTAAACCTTAATTCAAATACAAGCTGGAGCTTATGGCTTTTGACTTCAAACTTTAGTGCTGATGAATATTTTGTATTCATTAAAAATGCAAACGGGAAAATATTAAATTATCAAAAAGAAGCGATAAAACTTATGCCGAATCAAAAATATCTTCTTGCAAAAGGCAGCGCCACGCTTGAAGGAATTGAACCCTTAAATAATGTTCCGACAAGCATAACTCTTGAATATTCCCATAAAAACGCAAACGCCGATTCATACCCGAAAGAAGGAATAAAGCAAATGCATCTTACATATTTAATGGAAAGAGAGCAGATATGAAATTTTTGCAAAAAATATTTCTTTTAACCGTATTTATTTTTCAATTAAACCCGTCGTTTGCCGCAATAAAAGTAACGCCCACTTTAATTGAACTTGACGCAAACAACGCAAAAGGCGACTATCTCACAACATCGTTTACGGTGCAGGCGGAAAATGACGAAACTATAAGATTTAAATTATACCCCGAATATTTCACCATAACGGATGAAGGCAAAATGAACTCAATCGTTGATTCAAAAAACAAAGACAATTTAGTCCCCCATGTAAGATTTGTTCCGAATGAATTTACATTAAAAAACGGATCCAAACAGCTTGTAAGAGTAACATTTACGGATTTAAAAAATCTTCCCGAAGGAGAATCCAGAATGGTTATGTTTATAGAAGACGTTAAAGCAAAAGAAATAATGCTCCCGAATAAAACTCAAAACATAAATACGAGGTTAATCGTAAAAACAAGACTCGGAATACCTTTTTACGTAGATAAAGGACGATACGTAAAGGCAGGCAGTTTCGACAATCTTGAAGTAATGCAAAACGAAAAAAATCTTGTTTACAAAATAGATTTAAGCTCCAAGGGAAACAGCAAAATAAGATATACGGGCAAAGGGCAAATTATACAAAACGATAATCTTGTCGGCGAGTTTAGACTTAACGGCAACACCGTGAGAGGAGGCGGGATTTTCAGCGAAACAAAAGCGCTTCCCGAAAATTTAAAAGAAGGAAACTACACCCTGAGGGTCATTCTTACCTATAAAAACGAAAAAGGCGAAAATAAAAATCTTATTAAAGAGACACCTTTTACAATCACTGATTCAATTTAAAAAAAGGAGAAACCATGAAAAAAAAATTTTTAATTCTTGCAATGATTGTATTTGCAATGTCAAACACTGCGGCTAATGCGGAAAACTTTGCAAAACAAACAATTCAGGCAACACTTCCCGATTATGTCGATATTAAAGCCGAAGAAGGAACTCTTCAAAAAAATATCGACCCTGCCACCGGCAATTTAACGGAAGGCTTCAACTCAATTTTTACGATAAATTCAAATACCGCACTTGATTTATACCTTAAAGCGGAAACAATAACGCAAAACGGTGCGGTTCCCGCATTTTTTAAAAAAGGAGAAACGGTTTATCTCGTATTATCCCACACAACGATAAAACCCGCATCACAAGCCGTTGATGATATCAAAAGCGGAAGCGCAACACCCGAAAGAAACCAGAATGCAATAGCATACCCTGTTTCGGGCATTCAGCTTGCAGGCAAATATGATTCCGAACCCGTCTTTGACGATTCAAAAGGACAGTATCAATTCAAAGTTGATCAGGGAACAACAACGGCAACCACAACAATTTCCCCCAATGTAGATTCAACAACCTACTCTTTTGATGACAGAGCGGGAAATTATGAAGCATACATTATTTTAACGGACACTACGACATAGGATTTTAAAATGAAACAGCTTGCTGTTATTCTGTTGTTCTTTCTATATATATCCGCACCGGCTTGTTTCGGTGCGGCCGTATATGAAAGCACTCTGACGGTGGTTATTCCGCCTGCCGCATCCGTAGAAAGCATTCAAACGGGAAAAAATTCAACCGTAATAAACCCTAAAGACGGCACTCATACGGGGCTTGAAGCGGTTTTCAACATAAAAACAAACGGGGATGACAGTGTATATGATTTTATTTTATCGGGTACAATCAACACAAACCAAGGCGATACAAGCGGCTGTTTTATCAAAGACGGAAAATTATACATAATGCTTGCCAATACGGCGCATCCGCCGGATATATCCGCAATAAGCAATTTAATTTCAAATACGGGTGAAAATAAAAATTTAATTGCATACGAAATTTTTGACAATAGCGGGGCAAATGCAAAATATATAAACCGTAACGGTATCCCGTGCAAAAAAATAGAATGCGGGGGCAAAGAAAATTTCAGCGTCCATGAATATATTTTGCAAACCCCATATCACGGGTCTTATTCAATTCAAGACGACTCCCCCGGGATTTATGAAGCCGTGATGGCCCTTAATATTTACAGGAAACCCTGATGAAATTTCTTTTAATTTTTATTTTCCTGTTATTGTTTCAAAATTTTGCTTTTGCGCTTGATGAAACAACCGTAAGCACAATTGAAATAAATAATTTAGAATGTTATGACATTGAAATTTATATGGGAAAAGAAAACGATATATTAATTCCCCTGAAACAAATTTTAAAAATTCTGAAAATTGATTATGAACAAAATCATTCAATAAAAGAAATATTATTCACCGCGGACAAAAACAACAAAATAAAGCTTAATAAAAACGGACTGTTTTTGAATGACGTCAAAATTCCCGCACGTTTTAAATACGTAAAAGAGTGCATTTTAAATAAAGATGAATATTTTATTGACAAAGCCCCGATAGAAAAAATTTTAAATTCAAAAATTGAAATTGATTATTCTTCGCTAACCGTTACTCTTAAAAATTCAGACTTGATAAATAACGAAACAAAAAATAAAAATATTATTCCCCCGAAAGAAAAAAAGGCATACGGACCCGACAAAAAAGGGAAAATTTCTTTTGACACAATAGAAATTAATAATTCAACAATGAGCGATTCGACAAAACAGGTATATTTAAACGCATCGCAAAATAACGTAATGTTTAACAATAATACAAAACTGAGCCTTAAAGGAAAAATATATGACGGGGATTATTCGCTCAATTTCAACACCAACAATTATAAAGAAGAGTTTTTTTCTTTCGGAGGATTAAGTTTTACTTATAAAAACAAATATAAAAATCATTTTTATGAACTGGGGCAGGTTTCCGGGTTTAGAGACGAAAATAACTCGATAGGAACAATGCTTATAGGAGCGCAGATTTCAAATTACGACGAATACGATAAAAATAAAGAAGAAAGATTTGAGCTTTTAAAAAAAGGAAATACAAAAACCAGACTTTTTGCGGGAATATCGGGATACAACAATCGTCTTTTCAGCTCTAACGGTTATATCTATCAAATGACATCCAAAAAATTCACCGCCGGTTTTAACCGTGTCCATGGTGTTTCGGACAATATAAAGCTTGATACAAAAATCATATTTGATAAAATTTTACAAAAAAATGACAACGCCCTCTTTACAACGCTTTATAACGACTATTCCATATTATCGTCGGGAGTATACAGAAACCCTAATACAATGGAAGGGTTAACGGTAATAAACACTTTTAACATGTACAAAAATAAATTCTACAGGCTGAATGCGGCGTTTTCTTCATCTTTAATGAAAGATTATAATCTTGAGCAAAAAGGGTTTAACACGGGATATTCTTTCTCTCTGAATAACATATTTGATTATAACAATCTGACTTTTAAACTAAGACTCTATCAGCAGTCGCCGGATTTTTACGTAGCAGGGACGGATTCCGGGTTTATATCAGACAGGCTTGGAGGGGAAATAACTGCACAATATGCCAAAGAAAACCTGAGTGCAAATTTAAAATATACAAGGTATTATTCAAATCTCGATAAAAGGTACGCAGGCGGACTTGCCTCGTTTGACGAATTTTACCTGAATTCGGGTTTTAAGCTGCCAAAATCAATCAAAGTAAGATTAAACGGAAACTTAAGATACGGCAAAAATAATATCGGCGACAATTTCAACTGTTATTACAATCTTGCATTAAGTAAAAATATAACTCGGAATTTGTTTTTTGAAGCGGGAAGAACAGGCAATATGTATAACACAAAATACATTTCGTCATACACCGCATC
>DVJH01000028.1 GCA_018710795.1 Candidatus Galligastranaerophilus gallistercoris
CCATTTCTGCGGAATTATCGACTTTTGCGCCGTCTTCAACGGGAACCTGTACTTCCGGAGATACATTAGCGGCCTCTGAAGGCGCAGCCTGTGCGGAAGTTTTTGCCGTCGAAACAAATTCGTCGACATTAGATGTTTCAAGTGCAGTATCCGAACCAAATAAACTTTCATCTTCAACGGAGAGATTTTGAACAACGGGAGCTGAAGCGGTATCTTGCAGCGCTTGAATCTCCTTGTTGTAGTTTGTGTTAATTGACATTGACATTGTTTTAAAATCCACCGTTATTTTTTCCACTACAAATATATAAAAAATATATAATTTATACGATTTTAATATATAAGAAAATTGTTACAAATATTTACAAACTACAAATTTTAAAATTATTTTTTTATTGATAATCTTTCAAGAAATCTTACAAATCTTGTCAAAATTCCTTCTTCGTTTTTTGAGATTGAATCGACCAAAATTGTCTTCATTCCGACTTTTTTGCCCGCAAGAATGTCCGTTAAGGGTCTGTCGCCCACCATTACAACCTCTTTAATTTCAAGCCCCATTTCATAACATGCGATTTTTAAAACTTTTACATCGGGCTTTCTTGCATTTCCGTATACTTTTACGGGGGAAATTTTTTGAACTTTGTCAATGTAGCCTTTTTTATGGTTATTTGAAATTATTGCAACTTTAAAATCCTGTTTTAGATCTTCAAGAAAATCAAGTGTTTTTTTTGTGAATTTTCCTGTTTTTGATTGCATTACGGTAGAATCCAAATCAAAAAAAATTCCTTTAATTCCTTTTTGTTTGAGTTCGTTTTTGTCTATATCATAAATACTTTCATATATATAGTCGGGTTTTAATCGCATAGTGTTATTTCCTTGTTAATGTTTTCATTTTTTATTCCGGTTGTTCTTATAAGAGCATACGAGGCTTCTTCCTGCCAGCGGTCGTCTTCGCATTCAAAGCGCAAAATTACGGTATCATTTGTATTGGCAACCGAATTATCTTCTCTCTTATCGTTTATAATTTCTAAAACTTTTGCTTTTGAAGAGTATTTTGGCGTGATAATCTCAACTTCATCATTTAAGTAAACTTTATTTTTCATTAATACTTCAAAACCGTTATCGGAAGCGCCGTGAACAATTCCAAGAAAATCGGCACCCGCAAGACCTTTTGAAATATCGTAGCTGTATGTCGAAGAATCGTTACACCCGAGGAAAAACCCCGTCGTATAACCTCTGTTTCCGATTTTTAAAAGTTCAATATATCCCTCATCGGCGGAAATTTTACCGTCCATAACCATTCTGTACGTTTTTGCGGCAGCGCTGACATAATAAAGGCTTTTTGTTCTGCCTTCGATTTTAAAAGAATCAATTCCGATATCCGTCAGTTGTTTTAAATATTTAACAAGGCATAAATCTTTTGTTGACAATATATGAGAGCCTCTGTCATCCTGAATAATTTCAAAATATTCATTGGGCCTTGTTTCTTCAAGAAGTTTATAGCTCCATCTGCAAGGCTGCGCACAGCCGCCTTTGTTTGCTTTTCTCTCAAATCCCGTCATATAATCCGATAAAAGACATCTGCCCGAATAACTCATGCATTGCGCACCGTGGATAAACATTTCAAGCTCAATATCTTGAACATTTTTTCTTATGGCCTCAATTTGTTTAAAAGAAAGTTCTCTTGCAAGAATTACTCTATTTGCGCCCAAATCACGCCAGAATTTCACGGCTTCAGAGTTAAGAGTGTTGGTTTGGGTTGAAATATGAATGTCTATATTTTTTAATTCTCTTTTGACTATGTTTAAAATCCCGAAATCACTTACAATTAATGCGTGCGGTTTAGCGGAAGCAACTATATCGAGGATTGAAAAAAGCTTTTTTATGTCATCATCGTATGCAAAAATATTTAATGTAAGATAAACTTTTTTATTTAAACTTTTTGCTTCATCAACCGCGCTTTTAAGGTTTTCATCCGTAATAATATCACCTTTTCGCATTGTGCGGAGCGAAAAATCGCCCAAACCCAAATATACGGCATCTGCGCCGTATCGAAAGGCATAGCGCATTTTTTCAACACTTCCTGCGGGTAAAAGTAATTCTGTCATAACAAAATGATATCAAAAAAATAAAATTTAAAAGGCGGCAAATTTTGCCGCCAAATTTTCCTATTCATCAAGCATGCAGCATTTAAAAGTGAATGCGTCTATTTTGCATGCGGGGATATTTAACCATTTAAAATGTTTTCCGTTATCGGATTCATTATTTTCCTTATGCTTATGACATTTTACCGTAACATCCTGCAGGGTAACAATGTCGCTCAAACATTTCGAATCGCCGCAATCCAATAAAAGACCCGTAATTTGAAGATGACCCGCCCAAATCATAAGAACATCCGATTCGGTTTGTTTTGCAATTTTGTAAATCGCATCGTAAGTTTTTTCTGACATAGAATATGCTCCTTTCATTTTAAAAGAAGCATAATAAAAATTGCCGAATAATAAATCAGCCGACATAAAAACTTATACGGTGATTTTATCCCTTGTCAAATATTCATCCAAAAATTTTGCGGTATAAGAATTTTTTGATTTCAGTATTTGTTTTAAATTTCCTTTTGCAACGACCTCGCCTCCGAAATCTCCGCCTTCGGGACCAAGGTCAATAATATGGTCGGCACATTTTATAATATCAAGGTTATGTTCTATAATAAGTATGGAATTGCCCGAATCTGCAAGCTTCTGCAAAATTTTAACCAGTTTATCGACATCATACCAATGAAGCCCGACGGACGGTTCATCCATAATATAAAGAGTTTTTCCCGTTGCCCGTTTGTTTAATTCAAGCGCCAGTTTTATTCTTTGCGCCTCGCCGCCAGATAAGGTGGTGGCGCTTTGCCCGAGCTTAATATAATCAAGCCCGACATCGTAAAGCGTTTGAAGCCTTGAACTTATGCGCGGGATATTTTTGAAAAACTCAAGCGCCTCCGATACCGTCATGTCCAAAACATCGGATATGCTTTTTCCTTTGTATTTGACTTCAAGAGTTTCCGAGTTATATCTTTTTCCCTTGCAAACATCACACTTGACATATACATCGGATAAAAAATTCATCTCAATTTTTAAAACGCCGTCG